>JALEND010000049.1 GCA_022768045.1 Mycoplasmatota bacterium
ATGATTACTGCTAGCCATAACCCTAAATGTGATAATGGATTTAAACTATTTGGTGAAGAATGCTTACATTTAAAAACAGATAAGTTAACATACTTTTATGAAATAATGAAAAAAGAAGAAAGAATATTAGGTGATAAAAAAGGTAAAGTTACAAAGAAAAACATTAAAGATGAATATATTAAGGACTTAGTAAGTAAGATAAATTTATCTAAGAAAACCAAGGTGGTTGTTGACTGTGGAAATGGTACTGCATCTACCATAATAAAAGATGTTTATGATAAATTAAACTGTGATGTTACATATCTTTATTGTGAAAGCGATCCAAACTTTCCTAACCATCACCCAGATCCAAATGTATTTGAAAATTTAACAGACCTAAGAAAAATGGTTGTTCATACAAAATCTGATCTTGGAATAGCATATGATGGTGATGCTGACAGAGTTGGAATTGTAGATAACTTAGGTAACATAATTGAAACGGATAAATTAATGTCTATTTATTCTAAAAATATTTTAAAGAAAAGTGATAATAAAAACATAATAATAGACGTTAAATGCTCTAAAGCTTTAGAAGATTGTATAAAAAATTGTGGTGGTAATCCTATCATGATATGTAATGGTAGCAGCTACATAGAAAGTTTTGTACATGACTATCCAGCGATATTTGGTGGTGAATACTCAGGACATGTATTCTTTAATGATAAACATTATGGATATGATGATGGTATTTATGCTGGATTAAGACTTCAAGAAATAATAATAGAAGAAAATAAAAGTGCAAACATGCTTTATGAAGATTATCCAAAATTAGTTAGTACACCAGAAATAAAAGTACATTGTGATGATAACATTAAATTTGGTATAGTAGATAAAGTATTAGAATATTGTAAAGAAAAGAAATATGATTATTTAGACATAGATGGTGTTAGAGTTAAATTTGATGATGGATGGGCTCTTATAAGATGTAGTAACACTGGCCCTAACCTAACACTTAGATTTGAATCTACAACAAAAGAAAAAACTGATAAAATGCAAACTGAATTCATGACTCTAGTTGATGAATTAATTAAAAAAGCTAATTCAAATTAAATGAATTAGCTTTTTTTCTTATCTTCTTTTTTCTTTGCAATTCCGTGACTCTCACGAACTTTTTCTTCTATTTCTTCTTTTATATCAGGATTATTTTTCAAAAACGCCTTAGCATTTTCTTTACCTTGTCCAATTTTTTCACCTTTATAAGAATACCAAGCACCACTTTTATCTATAATACCTATTTCTGATGCTAAGTCTATAATTTCAGCCTCTCTTGATACACCTTCACCATACATTATTTCAAGTGAAGCTGTCTTAAATGGAGGTGCTACTTTATTCTTTACTACCTTAACATTTGTTTTATTTCCTATAACGTTATCACCATTTTTAATTTGTTCACTACGTCTTACATCTAATCTTATTGTTGAATAAAACTTAAGAGCTCTTCCACCTGGAGTTGTTTCAGGATTTCCAAATAAAACACCAACTTTTTCTCTTAATTGGTTAATAAAAATAGCTATTGTGTTAGTTTTATTTATAATACCTGATAACTTTCTTAAGGCCTGACTCATTAATCTTGCTTGAAGTCCAACATGACTATCACCCATTTCACCTTCTATTTCAGCTTGTGGAACAAGTGCCGCAACTGAATCTATTACAACAATTCCAATAGCTTCACATCTAACTAATGCTTCACAAATTTCTAGTGCCTGCTCACCTGTATCTGGTTGTGATAATAAAAGTTCATTTATATCAACACCAAAGTTTTTTGCATAAACTGGATCTAATGCATGCTCTGCATCAATAAAAGCAGCCTTACCACCTTGTTTTTGAACTTCTGCAATAGCTTGAAGAGCAAAAGTTGTTTTACCAGAAGACTCTGGACCATATATTTCAACTATTCTACCTTTTGGGTATCCACCTACACCAAGAGCAATATCAAGTGTTAATGAACCACTAGACACAGCATCTATTTCATTATGTGTTTCCTCACCAAGTTTCATTACAGAACCCTTACCAAATTGTTTTTCTATATCTTGAAGAACTTGTTCTAAAGTTTTATTATTGGATTCAGATTTCTTTACCATTTATATATCCTCCTAACCTTGATTACATTACCATTATATATTAATATTTTTTTAAATGCAATAGTTTTTCGTACATTTGTTTGATATTTTACAAATGTTGTCTATATAAAACAAAAAAAGCTAATAAATAGCTTATTTTTTACTCTTAGACTCTTTTTTATCTTCTTCAAATATAATATCTTTATTTTGATTATAATACTCTACTCCTGACACTACAGAGAATATTACAGCTAAAACTAATAAGAAGTTAGCAACATCATAACCAAATACCTCAAATGGTAAATTATAACAAAGAGTTAAAACTATACCAAGCATTAAAAACGTTGTTTTTATCTTTCCAGTTTTAATTGCAGCTATAACTTTTCCTTTTGAACCTGCAATCATTTTTATAGTATCAACAACAGTATCTCTCATTACTATAATAACTGTTATAACTGGTGAAACAAAACCTTGTGCTGTTAATATAATTAATGTTGAATTAACAAGCATTTTATCAGCTATAGCATCAGTCATCTTTCCAAAATTAGTAACTATGTTATTTTTTCTAGCTATATATCCATCAAGAGCATCAGTTATTGATGCAACTGCAAATATTCCAGCAGCTATAAAATATTTTATATCAACTGTAACAGTACTAATTAAAACCTTTGGAAATTCAATATTTACTAAGTAAAAAGGAAATAATAATAGTACTATTAAGCACACCGTTAAAAACATTCTAAACATAGTTAATTTATTAGCCAAATTCATAATCCACCTCTTACATCTTCATATACGAAATTACATCATCCTCTGAATTATCAGGGTTAACATACTCAGTTACTATTATATAACCAATTAAAAACATTAATAAAGCTATTATTAATCCAACTATAATTGGTATAAGTTTTGATTTTTTCTTTTCTTCTATTGTATAAGGAGAAACTACTTTTTTCTCATGCTCATCTTTTAACTTTTTTTCCTTAGAAGCTTTTTCTATTTCTTTAATAGGTATCTTAGAAGTTTCTTCAAAGAAAAACTCATTAAACTCATCAAGCATTTTTTCTTCGTCAAATCCTAAATACTTAGAATAATCTCTTATAAACATTTTTAGATAAAATACGTCTTTAAAGCTTTTTAGGTTTCCACTTTCAATATTTTCTATTTGTGATTGCTTAACATTTAAATCTTCTGAAACCTCTTTTACACTAATTCCTTTATCTTCGCGTGCAGCTTTTAACTTTTCACCTATCTCTGTCAAAGTGTTCACATCCTTTATATTAATAATAATATTTTTAATAAGCCACGTTCTGTACCAACATAAGTTGGTTGCAAACATTTATCTATACTATAAAAGTATCCTTTAATCCGTTTTTATTCCTTCATAAAGACTCCCCTACCAAATTTGGGTTTCTCACTCATGGGGTTTACCCGTTCCACTCCTTTTATTTCTAAAAGGCATCGTCACTGTGGCACTTTATGCTACTAATAACCATATTAAAAAACTTAGGTTATATTTGCGCCGTCAGGCATAATACCTGCCAAAGGTTATTTTTTCCCTTTGCATGAACACTACGTCCATTACAGAACCGTGTGAGCGTGGACTTTCCTCTACTTAAAATAAGCAGCGTTTGCATAAAAAACATTATTAATCTTTATCATATATATATTTTTCCAGTTGTGATAAACGTCTTAATATGTCAACGTTAGTTATTTCTTTTTCACTCTTCTTAACTATATCAATGTTAGCTTTTAAATTTCTAAGTTCATGTTTCAAAGATAAATTTTCATCAGCCAAATCCTTATTCTCAGTTTTTAGCTCCTTAATTATATTAATAAATTCAACATAATCTTTAATTATTTGATCTAAAAATTTATCAACTTCTTGAAGTCTATAACCACGAGTATCTATTTTGAAATCCTTATCAAAAATGTCTTGTGGTGACAAAGCTATTCTATCATTAAACATATTTACCACCTCTGCAGTTAACATTATCACATTTTTTTTCCTTTTTGTCAATTTACATATAGCTTACCTTTTATTAACATTTCTTGCTATCTTTTTACTCCTAATTTCATTATAATACTTAACTAAGTCATATGATGAAACAGAAAAACTAAAGGTAACAAACCCTATAAATAAACTTTCAAAATTAAATCCAAAAAATAAAAAATTAATAACTAAACTAACTATTAGTAATATCCAAACTATGTACTTACCTTGTACTTTAAAAGTCATCTTAATTGTGTTACCTAGTATGTTTAGTATAATCCAAATAGCTACCATATGAGGCATTAAATAATATAGTTCCTTTACACTTTCCAAGTATATCACCTATTTAATAATATGATTTTCTCCTCTATTATTTCAGTATTTAAAATCATATCATCAAATAATAAAAAAACAAAAATATTATTCATAATTAATCACCAATTTAAATTTATCATAATGAAATTATTAAATAAATAAATTCGACATTTCTTATCAAAATATTATATAAATTATATTTAAATTGTAGTATAATTAATTTGGTGATAGATTTGTTAAAAAATTATTCATACTTAAGATTTAATAATGTTAAAACTAATAATATTAAACAAGGTTTTAAAAATAGAGGTATGCAGCTTGAATCCGACATAAATTTATCTAATGAGTATTATAAAATTAAGGATATAGCATACAT
Source organism: Mycoplasmatota bacterium (assembly GCA_022768045.1). GTDB lineage: Bacteria > Bacillota_I > Bacilli_A > RF39 > UBA660 > Aphodocola. The sequence goes on from JALEND010000049.1 coordinate 4,784, forward strand.
ATATAAAAAGCCTACACCTATTAAATTAGTAAAAGTTGATTATAAAAAAGGTTTAATAAATGAAGCTTATTTTATGACTCCTTCAACTACTGATTATAATGGTATATATAAAGGAAAATACATTGATTTTGAAGCTAAAGAAACAAGTTCTAAAACATCTTTTTCTTTATCAAATATACATGAACATCAAATTAAACACCTAATAGACGTTAAAAGACATGGAGCTATATCGTTTTTAATAGTAAGATTTAACTTATTAGATAAAACTTTTTACCTAAGTACAGAAAAATTAGAAGAATTTATTAAAAATAATAAAAGAAAGTCTATTCCATTAAGTTTTTTTGAAGAATATGGTAAAATAATAAAAATGAAGTTTAATCCTAGATTAGATTACATAGAAATAATAGATAAAGAATATTTTGGAGGTAAATAATATGATGAAAAAAAGAACTACACCTAAAAAGAGTGTAAGAAGTAACATCAAAAGTAAATTATCAAATGTTACTAGTAAAAATAGTAAACAAACAAGTAACACAACATATAGCGGTATGAAAAGAAAACGAAATAAAAGGTTATCAAAGAAAAATAAAATGGTTTTAAACATTGCTCTTACTTGCGTAATATTATTTGTTGTACTCTTTATCGCTGGTGCAGCTTACATAGTTATTAAAGCACCTGCATTTGATCCTAACAACTTAAAATTCACTAGCATGTCAGAACTATACGACAGTAATGGTAATGCGTTTGCAAAATTAGGCGATGAAAATAGAACAGAAATCTCGTATGATGATTTACCTGAGGTTTTAATTGATGCAATAGTTGCAACAGAAGACTCAAAGTTCTTTGAACATAACGGATTTGATCTTGCAAGATTCTCGGTTGCAACAGCAAAACAATTAATTGGTAGAGGTGGTGGTGGTGCATCTACTCTTACAATGCAAATAGTTAAAAATAATTATACTTCAACTGTATCAAAAGGACTTGCTGGTATAACAAGAAAATTTACTGACATATACCTTTCTGTATTTAAAGTTGAAAAAAAATATACAAAAAAAGAAATACTAGAATTTTATGTTAATGATTCTTATTTAGGTAACGGAGCTTATGGTGTTGAACAAGCATCACAAAATTACTTTGGTAAATCAGTATCAGAACTTAACCTTGCAGAAGCATCATTTATAGCTGGACTATTCCAGGCACCATCAAGTTATGATCCATATAACTATCCTGATAAAGCAGAAAATAGAAGATTAACTGTTTTAAAATTAATGAAAAGACATGGTTATATTACAGATGAAGAATTAGCAATAGCTTCTTCTAAAAATATATCTACCTTAGTTGTAAAAACAAAAGTTAATTCATCTTACTCAGAATATCAAGGCTACATAGATACAGTAGTAGATGAGTTAAATAATGAATATGGAATTAATCCTTACACTACTCCTCTTAAAGTGTATACAGCACTTAATAGAGATAAACAAGACTTTGTAAATAAAGTAATGAATGGTGAAGCTTGGACTTGGGAAAATAGTAAAGTTCAATCAGGTGTTGTTATGACGGAATCAGCTACTGGTGAAGTTATTGCCGTAGGAGCTGGTAGAAACAAAAACGTTCAAAGATCTTATAACTTTGCAACAATGACAAACAAACAAATAGGTTCAACTGCTAAACCAATATTTGATTACGGACCAGCTATAGAATATCTTGGTTATGGTACTGTAAACTACGTAGATGATAGTCCTACAACTTATAGTGATAATACCCCTATTTCAAACTCTGATGGTTCATATAAAGGTATTCTTCCACTATATCAAGCACTAGGTTATTCTAGAAATATTCCTGCTTTAAAAATGTTTAAAACTGTTGTTAAGCAAGCTGGAAATAGTAAAATACTTGAATTTGCATCATCTCTTGGATTAAGTCCTGAGGTATGTTCTAAAGGATTTATATATAATAGAACAAAAAAATTATGTGTTAATGTAAGTAATGGTACAACTGCTAAGCCAACATCTGTACATGAAGCTCACTCTATTGGTTCATTTACTGGTGAAGATGAAAAAGGTGGCTCTAGAAATAGTCCTATGACTATGGCTGGTGCTTATGGAGCTTTCTCTAATGGTGGTTACTATGTAAAACCTCATACAATCAAAAAATTTGTTTATAAAGAAACAGAAGAAACAACTGTTGCTGAAAGTCAAGAACAATTTAAGAAAAAACAAGTTATGGATAAAGCAACTGCATGGATGATAAGTTACTCTCTTCATTGGTCTGTAACAGAAGGTATGGCTAAAACTGCAGCTAATATATCTGGTGTTGATGTAGCAGCTAAAACAGGTACTGCAAACTTTGATAAAGAAACAATAAAAAAATATGGATTATCAAGTAGAGCATTAAGTGATTTATGGGTATGTGGTTATACATCTAAGTATACTTTAACTATGTGGTATGGTTATGATAAAATATATAAAGATGCTTATAATAATCAATCTACATCTTGGAAAACTCGTGATAGCTTTTATAAAAATCTAGCTGAAAACTTATTTGATAAAGATGGTAGTACATTTACTAGGCCAGATAACGTTGTTGAAGTTGCTGTTATTAAAAACTCTATGCCACTTAAAGTTGCTAATGAATATACTCCTGATAGTATGAAAGTAATTGGTTACTTTAAAAAAGGTACTGAGCCTAAAGGAACAGCAACTGTAACAGAAAACACATTACCATCTGTTAGCGATTTAAAAGCTAAAGTAAATGGTACATCTGTTACATTAACTTGGAATGGTATTAGTGCAAATGATTTATTAAAAATAGACTCTGATGATAGTTATGGTAATGTTGGATATGATATATATGTAAAAGATGGTAATAATGGTAAAGAGACTTTTGTTGCAACTACTTCTTCTACAAGTTATACACATACAACAAACTATGAAAATCCAGTATATGTAGTTTATACAGCATTCTCTAACTATAAAAATAATAAGAGTAAGGGAGTTAGTGTATCTGCAACAATTAAAACTGATTTTGATGTAAAAATAAGTAATAGTACAGTTAACTTAAATGAACCATTTACTGATAATAAACCTATTATAGTACTTCATAACTCAGTTGATGTAACAGACTCTAGTAAAATAGAAGTAATAGAAAATAATGTTGATACTTCAGTTGCTGGTGATTATACAATTAAGTATAGAATAACTTATTCTGGTACTTCAAAAGAAGTAAGTAGAACAGTAACAGTATTAGAAGGTTAAAAGAAGACTTTAAAAGGTCTTCTTTTTTTACATAAAAAAATAAGGCTTTATGCCCTATTCATTTAACCAATCATATTCATATAACTCAGTATTGTCTTCCTTAGATTCTTCTTCTTTTATTTTTCTATCTAAGTCATCAGTTCTTTTAATACCTTTTTTATTCCATTCATAAAGAATCTTATCTATGTATCTTAAATTATTAACTCCGTTAAAAACAGCTTCTTTTAATGCAGATATTATAAGTCCTTTATCTATTTTAGACTCTACCCAACTATTAATAATTTCATATTCCATAGGAGATAAAGTTCTTCCAAACTCTTTTTCAAACAAATCAAATAAATCACTATTACCTTCATCTGTGCTTTTATCTTCTAACATTTTAGAGAAAATTATATCATAAAATGAATCAATGTTTATTTTTTCTTCTAAAATGCCTGCCTCATTCTTTACCATTTCTATAGATAATATCTTCTTTTCCTTAAGAGATGTTATTGAATTATAAAACTCTTCTTCATTTAAGTTTATATCCTTAGAAATACCCTTATAATCAAAAATAGGATTACTGCTATTATTAATTAAATAAATTAATAATAGCAAAGAATTCATATCCAAATTTAAGTCTTTAGCATATGTTAAAACATACTTTGGAATAGTATAATGATTATCATTTCTTAATTGTTCCATTAATTTTTCTTTTAGCATAATAAAACCTTCTTAACTTGTATTATATCATATATTTATTTTTTAAATACCCTTTTATATTTTCTTCTTCATTTTTTAATCTATTATTTAATATACTTAATTCAACATCTTTAAAAATTTCTTTTATATTAGACTTATCATCTAAGTTTAAATAATCTATCATATCTTTTGCACTTAATTTTATATCCTCTTTTTTTCTAATAGGAAGATTATCAAACTTATCATATATATCTTTTTCATCTATACCAAGTATTTGACCTGCTATATAGCATACATAAGTACCATCATAATATAATTCCTCATTATCTATTTTTTTATCCTCTAGAATCCTTCTAATTGCCTTTAAATAGGATAATTCATTATTAGTAAATTGATAATCTAAAGA
>JALEND010000063.1 GCA_022768045.1 Mycoplasmatota bacterium
GTGTTAAACTCATCTAATTTAGAAGTGCTATTATAATTTTTTAAATCTTCATTTTCATTTCCTAAATTACATCTACCATTACCTGTAATTAATATTTTTTTACCTAATTTTTCATTTTTTTCTAGTAGTAATACATCTAGTTTAGGATTTTTGATTTTTAAATTTATTGCAAGAAAACAACCTGATGCTCCTGCTCCTATTATAATTACATCATGCATATTTACCTCTAATTATCTTTTAATACTACGTTATTTAAAGTAGAATTTTCATCTATAAATTTTTGACTTTCTAAATTAAATAAATTAGTAGTATCATCAGGAGCTAAATTAATATATAATCCATTAAATTTATTATTAGGTAATACATAAGCACTTATCAAATCTTTATTTGTAACATTATTGCTTTCATAAATTTTTTCATTTGTTTCAACTGAGTATATTAGTAAGTCTTTTTTATTACTTTTTATATTTTTTAGACATATTAGGTAATTATTATCATTGCTGCAAGAAATATCATATCTATTTTCTGATATTATATTTGTTATATTTGTTGTTACAATGTCATATTTGAAGTAGTATGTTTTATCTCTTGAATCATATTTATATATTACATAAGTTTTATATATATCTAAAAGTTCATACGGTGTGATATTTCCATAATAATCATTAAATTTATTTGATGAAACTAGTAAGTTTTTATCTTCACTTATGTTATAAGCGTATATATTAGATTTAAGTATTTTTACTTGTTTATTAACGACTTTAGAGTATGCTTTACTATAATAAATTTTTCCGTTAGAACTTATTTTTGCATCATAAACCAATCCTTCTATTGCAACTGTCTTCTTGTTATTTTGTACATCATATTTGTATAATGTATAACCATATTCTTTATTTTTATATACTTTAGAATATGAATCAAAATAATATATATATTTATCGTAGCATCCAACAAGTGTTAATTCATCTTCTTCTAAATCAACGTTTTCTACATCATATCTACTATTTCCTTTATTTAAATCTATCATCTTAGTATATACTTTTTCTTCACCATCTTTTTCAGTAAAGTATATCATTCCTTCTTTATATATAAGTGAATTTATCTCTCTATTATTATCGTCAAATCCATATATTTTTTTGCTCTCATTATTGCTATATAAAGCATATATGTTGTTTTCATCAAATGAATATGCAAATGCATCTTTTAATTCACTATTTTCAAATGTTATTTCCTTTTTTTCTTTATTAGTTATTATTCTTTTGTTTTCATTTTCTGTTACTTTTTTATCTCTAACAATATATCCTATGAAAAACGATAGTGTTAAAAGAAAAATTACAAGAACAATCTTAAATGCTTTTCCTTTTTTTCTTTTTTCTTTTTTTGGCTTTTTCTTAGTTTTTGTAGATATACTTTTTTTAGATTCTTCTATTTTATTTTTTTCTATTTTTTGCATTTTACCACTCCTATTTACTTATATTATATCAAAAATAACTCTTATTAATAAAAAAAGATAACATGCTTTACATATTACCTATTTTTAATATATATTAACGTACATCCAGTATTAAATCCATTTAAATGATATTCTTCTACGTATTTACTACTTTTTAAAATTTTATATAGTTCTTCTTTTAATGCACCAGTACCTATCCCATGAATTATAACTATTTTTTTATTTCTTAAAATATAATTATCATATATAAATTCTTTTATCAAAACCCTTGCAGACGATCTTATTTCGCCGTGTAAATCAAGTGTAGGTAAATTTTCTATAAATACATCGTCTAATTTACTTTTCATTATTTATTTTGGTGCAAATACGCTTTAACAACGTTTTTAAGTAAACACGCAACAGTCATTGGACCAACGCCTCCTGGAACAGGTGTTATAAGAGATGCTTTCTCACTTACATGTTTAAAATCCACATCACCACATAAAACATTATTTTCTTTATTAATACCAACGTCTATTACAACAGCGCCCTCTTTTACCATATCCTTAGTTATTAGATTTGGATGTCCTGCTGCTACAACTAAGATATCAGCCATTTTAGTATATTTTTTTATATCTAAACTTTTTGAATGACATATGCTAACTGTTGCATTTTTTTGAAGAAACAATTGTATTAAAGGTTTACCAACAAGGTTACTTCTACCTACTATACAAACATTTTTTCCTTCTAATTTGACGTTATATTGTTTTAATAATTCCATTACCCCAAGTGGTGTACATGATATTAAGGCTTCATTTTCTAATACTAAATTACCTACGTTTTGATAAGTTAATCCGTCTACATCCTTAATTGGATCAATCTCATTTATAATTACGCCTTCATTAAAATTAGATGGAAGTGGTAATTGAACTATTATTCCATTTACAGATATATCGTTGTTTAATCTATTTATTTCGTTTATAACAAGTTCTTCTGATATTGTTTCTGGAAATTTTATAATATTACATTTTATTCCAACTTCATCACATGCATTTTTTTTATTTTTAATGTATATATTACTTGCCTTGTTATCACCAACTTGAATAACAGTTAATGATGGGGTTAAATTTTCAAATTCAATTTTTTTCTTTAAATTCATCTTAACTGCTTGGGACGCTAGTTTTCCATCCATTATATTATTCATGTAAATCACCTTCTTCATATAAAGGATATTTTTTTAATAAATTTGATACTCTTATTTTTAATTCTTCTTGTATTTGTTTATTTTCACTGTTTTTAAGTGATAAAGAAATTATTTTTCCTACCTCAACAAAGTCTTTTTCACTAAATCCTCTAGTTGTCATAGCAGGTGTTCCAAGTCTTATTCCACTTGTAATATATGGAGTTGTCGGATCATATGGAATCATGTTTTTATTACATGTTATTCCTATTTTTTCAAGTACGTTTTCTGCTTCTTTTCCAGTCATACCAATTGATTTTTTTGTATCAACTAATAAAAGATGATTGTCTGTCCCGTTTGTTACAATTTTAAATCCTTCCATTTTTAATACATCACACAAAACTTTTGCGTTCTTTATAATTTGTTTTTGATATTTTATAAAGTCTAGATTCATCGCTTCTTCAAAGCATACTGCCTTTGCTGCTATTACGTGTTCAAGTGGTCCACCTTGAATACCTGGGAATACCGCCTTGTTAATTTTACCAATTAAAATAGAATCGTTAGTTAAAATTATTCCGCCTCTTGGGCCTCTTAGTGTTTTATGAGTTGTTGAAGTTACTACATCTGCATACTTACATGGGTTTTGATGAAGGCCTGCTGCAACAAGTCCAGCGATATGAGCCATGTCTACCATTAAATATGCACCTACTTCATCAGCTATTTTTCTAAATTCTTCAAAGTCAATTTTTCTTGGATATGATGATGCACCTGCAATGATTAGTTTTGGTTTTACTTTTAACGCAAGTCTTCTAATATCATTATAATTTAACATATTAGTTTCTTTGTCTACATTATATGAATGAAACTCATAATCCATACCACTAAAACTCATACTACTACCATGAGATAAATGTCCACCTGCTTCTAATTTCATAGATAAAACTTTATCTTTAGGTTTTAATAAAGCTCTATATACTGCCATGTTAGCTGCCGAACCAGAATGTGGCTGAACATTTGCATACTTTACTTCAAATAATTTTTTTGCATCTTCTATTGCACGGGTTTCAATTTCATCAATTATTTCACATCCGCCGTAATACCTTTTATATGGAACACCCTCTGCATACTTGTTAGTAAGAACACTTCCTTGTGCTTTTAAGATGTTTTTAGAAACAAAATTTTCTGATGCAATAAGTTCAATAGTATTATTCTGCCTATTTTTTTCTTTGTTTATTAATTCAAATATATCTTGAACCATCATTATCCCTCCTAAACTTTTATAAATTTATTCAATTTAATAGAGTATATGTATTTATTAACTTTTTTAGCATTCATTTTTTGTTTAATGGCTAATTCATATAAGTCAAGTTGTACTTTATATAAGTCTTTTAATTTCTCTAATGTATCTACATTATCAGTTTTATAATCTATGATATAATACTCATCATTTTTTATAAACAATAAATCTATAACTCCACTAGTTAATATATTACCACTTTTTATGGATTTATCATAGTATGTTGAGGGAATTAAAAAGTCTATTTTCATTTCTCTGTAAAATTTATCACTTGATAATAATAATTCATAGATATCAGATGTAAGATATGCAAATATTTTTTCCAAAGATAACATTTTTCTTTCTTCGTTTGTTATTATTTTGTTATTAAATAAATCATTAATAGCACATTCTAATTCTTTAATATTATATTTTTTTACATCTAATTTTTCTAATACTTTATGATATAGTGTACCTACTGTATTATTTGATACTCCACCATTTAAAAAGTTTGGTTTTCTATTATATTTTTCTTTTTGTTTTATAGTACTTACCGAAATATATTCAGGAATATTTTCACTTTCATAACTTATATTTAACATTTTATTAAACCAGTTTATATCATAATTTAATTTTTCATTTTCTTCTTTGATATTAAATTCTTCTTCTGAAATATTTATGCCTTCTAGTATTTTAGTTTTTAATTTGCATTCTGTTATAAACGTCTTAATATCAATTTCTGATAAGTTTCTTAATTCTTTTGAATTAGGATGTCTTAGTAAAATAGGCATAATAATTTCTAGATATGTGTTTGCTTTTTTTAAATATAAATCTGATATTCTTAAATTATCTCCCATACTTGTTGCTGCTTTATTTATCAAGTTTTCTAAATTATTGTTATAACCAGTAATAATTATTTTTTCTTTGGCTCTTGTTAAAGCAACATATAATATTCTAAGTTCCTCTGAAAGCATTTTATTTTTTTCTAAGTCTTTAAATACCTTTAATGGTATTGATTCATATTTAAGTTTATAATCTTTATCTATAAAATTAAACACCATACCATAATCCTCATTTATCATTATCTCATTAGTTAAATCCTTAGTATTAAACTTTTTACCTGTTTCTGATAAAAATATAACTGGATATTCTAATCCCTTGGATTTATGTATAGTTGTTATTAAAATGTTATTTTTATCAGATAATGGATTTATTCCTTCTAATGAATCTTTATTTAGATTAATATCTTCCAAATATGTTATAAATTCATGAAGACTTTTATTTGAATCTTTATCAAAATCTTTGGCATGCTTTATCATTTGAACAAGATTTTTCTCTTTATTTATTCCTTGCTTTTCAGATGCTGTTATTGATAATAAATCATATTTTTTATAAACTTCATTTAATATTTCATATATTTCATGATTAGATGAATAATTTTTTAAGTAACTTAAATCATCTAAAAATGCTTTTATTTCTTCATCAGTTGATAATTTTAAATTTTTATATAAACTATCATACTTATTATTATATCTTATATCTACTATTTTATCTAATGATATATTAACAGATTTAGAATTCATAACAGACATAAGTGCTACATCATCGTATGGATTATCTATTATTTTAAGTATATTTATGATTAGTTTTACCTCATAATTATCAAAGTATGTTGTACTATCTTGTGCATAAGAACTTATATTTCTATTTTTTAATGCTTCTATGAAATAAGAACTATTACTCATACTTCTTAGTAAGATTGCTATATCAGACTGTTTAATGCATCTTAACTTTTCTTCTTTATTATCATATACCATGTATTTACTATCTAATAATTCTTTTATTCTATCTGCTACAACAATAGCTTCTTTTTCAACGTTTTTAACGTCATCTTCTTCATTTTTTTCTTTTAAATCTATTAATATAACTTCTGTATCCAAATCATCTTTTTCTATGAATGATGCTCCTAAATACAATTTTTCACTATCATTATAATCAACTTCACCAATTTCATCTGACATTGTACTTTCAAATACATAATTACAAAAATCAAGTACTTCTTTTCTTGATCTAAAGTTTTTTGATAATGTTATAAGTTTTGGAAATTTATCTAAAAATGCATTATTTTTATCATTGTTAAATATGTAAGGTGCTGCACTTCTAAATCTATAAATACTTTGTTTAACATCCCCTACTATAAATAAGTTTGAATTATTATTTGAAATAGCATTAAATATTACGTTTTGCAAATTATTTGTATCTTGATACTCATCTATTAAAATCTCATCATATTTTTTAGACAAATCTTCTGCTAAAGAAGTTTTCTTACCATTCTTAATTAATAAATCTATCACAAAAAATGATATATCTGAAAACGAATAACTATTTATTCTTCTTTTTTCATTTAATAAATTTTCTTTAAATTCTAAAACTAAGTCAAATAATGTTGTTAAGTTTTCCTTACAAAGTTTCATATCATTATCATATATTTCATCTGTCATATTATATTGTTCTAAAAGTTTTTTATTTATTAATTCTTTAAACATTTTTCGTAAGAATTTTAGCTTAACATAGTAATTATTATCACCCATACCCTTAGGTGCTCTTAAAGTATCAAATGTAATTGTCCTAAGTCTTGAAGATAAATCATTAAAGTTATTTATTTCAATAAGATCATTTATATAACAAATTTCCTTATTTAATATCTCAACAGCTTTATCAAATTTATCACTGCTTTCATATAGTCCATTTGTATTATTTACATAATCATCTTTTATACAAGAAAGTTCTTCATGTAATTTTCTAAAAAATAAATCTTTATAAAATGAGCCATCATAGTAATTAATAATTTTTTGTATCATTAAAGAATAATCTGGTACAGTATTTAAAAAATCGTATACTTTTAATAAAATCTCAGATATTAAAGTTTTGTCAGTTGCTTTGAAAAATGATAACAATTTCTTAAAGTTTTTATTATCTTTAAAAGAGTTTTCAAATAAATCATTTAATATTTTTTTCTTTAATATATTCTCTTCTTCTGTTTGCAGTATATTATAATTTCTATCTATATTTAATTTTTCAAAGTTGTTTTTAACTAGGTTATTATAAAATGCATCCATTGTAGTAATATCACTTACGTCAACTAAAGATAATTCTTTTTTTAAATGTTCATTTGAAGGATCTTTTACGTATGCTTGCTTTATTTTATTTTTAATTCTTTCTTTCATCTCAAAAGCTGCAGCATTAGTAAACGTTACAATAAGAAGTTTTTTTACAGTACCTCCATTTAAAATATATTGTATAACTCTTTCTGATAATACGGCCGTTTTACCAGAACCTGCTGCTGCACTTACTATAATTTTTCCGCCTCTTTCATTTATTGCGCGAGCTTGATCATTTGTCCAATTAGGCATCTTTATCACCTTCTAACATTTTTAATACTTCACTATTTTTAAGTGATTTTAAATATCTTTTTTTATCATTTTTAAAATCAAATGCACATATACTTGAAAACTTGCAATATTTACATGAATCAACTTTTTTACCAATTGGATTAATGTTTATGTTTCCAGATAAAATATCGTCACCAACTTTTTTTAACGTTTCTTTTAAATTTCTAAATATTAATTCTAGACTATCTTCATCATAAAAATATTCAGGGCAAATTTTATTACTACTTTTTATTTTATAATATATAGAAGCTTCATCTTCATCAATGTTATTTAATATATTTTTGTTTAAAATACCATTCATTCTAAGTCTTTCTTTTATCTTCTTTTCTTTTTCTTCTAAACTAATAAACCTAGATGAAGTCTCATACTTAAGTAATGCTGGATAATATAAAAGAGCTGATGGTGATATGTTTTTATCTGTTAGTCTTTTTTTATTTTCCTTAATAGCTAACAAATAAAGTAACATTTGTAAATTTAAACCATTAATAACCTCATCTAATCTAAATGTCTTCTCGCCAGTTTTATAATCAATTATTCGATAATAATAGTTACTATCATCTTCATAATAATCAAGTCTATCCACGATTCCAGATAAGCTTAAAATGCCATCATTAAGCTTTATTTCAACAGGCTTAATCATTTCATTTTCCTTTATTTTTAGCTCTGTATATAATGGTTTAAATGGGGATATTTTTTGCTCATCTATGATGTTTTTAATAACCATACAAGTTGATTTTGAAAGTTCGTCCATAACATATAAAGTTACATTATCAACTATCATATCATTTTCTTCTAAAAATGATTTTTGATACTTTTTAACATATTCATAAATATTATCTTTATCAATATTATCTAAATCATTTCTTACTATGTTTTCTAATATATAATGTACAAACGTACCCACTTTTCTATTATCAAATGAATATTTTTCTTTTATATTTAACCTAAGCATATATTGTAAAAAATATGAAAACTGGCACTTTGAATATACCTCAATACCAGATGGTGATATATTAAGATTACCATTATATAATTTATCTATGCTATCTAAACTTATCTGCCTTTTTAAATTGTGATTATAAGCTAAGTTTATTTTATCAAAAAAGTAGTCATCAACTAAATTTATTTTATTAGCTGATAAATTAAGTGCATAATCCTTTTTAAGTAAGTTTACATCATATAACTTATCATTATCATATTTAACTAAATTTAATTTTTCTATCTTTGATGATAAATTTTTCAATCTTAAATCAACAGATAATTTATGATAACTTATAAAAACATTTTTAGATAACAAGCACTTATTTAAATAATACTCATTTAAGTTATTATAATCATTTATTAATTCTATTAAGTTTAATTCTTTTATATCATCATAAGAAATTAATGGACTTGCCTTAAAATTAGTCTCTATATTATCGTCTGAGACACCTACTAAATATACATATTTTTTGTCTTCAGTTATAAAATCATTAATATTAGAAACCCTAACTGAATTTGCAAAAACCATTTTATTATTAGATAAAAAAGTAAGATTGCTTAGTATTTCAATTATTTCAACCAATGAGGTTTCATCTTCTAAATAGTCATTAATAGATTCTAATGCATTAACCAAAGAAGTTGCACCCTCATAATCTTTTTCATATAACTTATCCATTATTTTTTCTTCATCTAAATACGTGTATAACTCTCTTAATAAAGTTGATCTATCTGTTACGTTTATAGTATTTTTTAAAAGATACATAATAGGTGTATTAATACTTTCTATCGCATCATTTATCATATTTAAATCATTTGTATCTTTGGTTGTAAAACTCTTCATATCACCATTTGGATTATAATTAAATCCACTTACAAACTCATTATTTTCTAAATTCCAACTATACATATAGTTATCTAATTTATTTACTAAATCATAATTTATACAAAATAAATCTAGTTTTAACATATTAATAACATTTTTAAAAGAAAAGGATGTACATAAAACCTCTTTTAAAGCTCTAATAAATTTATTAGTTAATAGTCCACTCTTTGCTTTTTTATTATAAGGAACATCAAAAATTAAGTCTAAATAAGGTTCATAAGTTTCAATAGATGGTGATACAATAGCAAAATCATTAAAATTGATTTTTTCATTTAACACTCTTTTTTTTATATCATTTAAAACAAAAGATAGCTCATCTTCTATGTCATTAAACTCATTATATAAATATGAATCATTATACTTAATATCATTATACTTAAAGTTAAATTTCTCGCTTAAAAACTTATTATTTAAACTTTTTATTGTAACATCTTGCATCTTATTAATTATTTTTAAATCATAAATATCAAATTTTTCTAAATCACAAAAAACTATTTTTTCATTAAATGAATAATTATTTAACATGTAAAGTTTTAAAAGTCTTTCATTAATTAAATTATTTTCCTCTAACAAAGACTCATACTTTTTATATATTACGTTTAAATCATTTATCTTATCATTATAATTTAAATCGTACGTATAAAAATTATCATAGGTATTTAATAAATCATTTACAAATGAATAAGATGTAAAATCTTTGTAATTTTTTAATGTGCTACTAACACTTTTTAGAGCATTATACATCATAATATAATTTTCATGATTACCTACTATCTTTTTATTTTCATTATAATTATCTAACAAATAATTTTTAAAAGTAGTAAATTTATAATTATTATTTATGTATTTTTTCTTATAATACACCTCTTTATAATAAGGAACAATAATTATCATATCTTCATTGAACTCTATATTATCACAAATTTTATACATAAAGTACCGCCTTTCATTTTATTTGTATACTTATGATATCATACGTACATTTGTTTGTAAATAGTAAATTTTAATAATTAAAAAATTAATATATAAAAAAGATAAACTATGCATTTTAAGTTTATCTTAATTTTACTTTTTAACAATCAACTTAGCATGCAAAACCACTCTTTTTTAAATTTTTATCTTCTTAAAATTTATCATTTAGCATTTCTATATCTGTAATTCTACTTAAATCAAAATGTCTTAAATCTTTTCTTAATTCACAATAAGCTGCACATCCCCAACCATCATTATAAATAAATACATTATATGGTCTTATTACTCTATACGCTTTACCACTATTATAAGAATCATAGTTTATTTTAACTTTTTTCTTTTCCTTTATTGCCTTATTTAATATATTATAATTTTTTCTTAAATCTAAACTTATTTTTACATCACAATCTTCTTTTTCTAAACTAATATTCTTTATTTTATTTACAATTAAATTTATATTTTTCTTTTCTTTTTCTTTTACATTTAATTTTTCTAAAAATTCATAATCAGACTTATTAAAACTTTGCACTGGTAATTTAACACTTTGATTTAATACATATCCTCCATAAGGACCTCTAATTGTATCAATATAAATACCTGCTTTTTCAATTTCTTCTTTATACATTCTTACCATTCTATCTGATACTTCTAATTTCTCTGATAATTCCTTAATACCATATTTTTTTCCAGTTTGCAGATATCTAATCATTAATAACATATTTGATAATTTCGACATATAAATAACCTCATTTCTATGCTTTAAGTAAATTAATAAATAGGTTTTAACTATAAGTAAATTATACCATAAAAAAACTAAGATATCTCTACCTTAGTTTTATATATTTTTAATTATTTATTGCTATTTGCTTTGATTGCAGCTTGTGCAGCAGCAAGTCTTGCAATAGGAACTCTAAATGGTGAACATGAAACATAGTTAAGTCCAACATTGTGACAGAATTCAACTGATGAAGGATCTCCACCGTGTTCTCCGCAGATTCCTAATTTAATATCAGGACGAGTTGCTCTACCTTTTTCAGCAGCCATCTTAACTAATTTACCAACACCATCTTGATCTAACTTAGCAAATGGATCTGATTCATAAATCTTGTTCTCATAGTATGATCCTAAGAATTTACCAGCATCATCACGTGAGAATCCAAATGTCATTTGAGTTAAATCATTAGTACCAAATGAGAAGAATTCAGCTTCTTCAGCAATTTCATCAGCTGTTAATGCAGCTCTTGGAATTTCAATCATAGTACCAATTTTATATTTGATATCAGAGTTCTTTTCTTTCTTAACTAATTCAGCAGTTTCAACAACTACATTCTTAACAAATTTTAATTCTTTTCTTTCACCAACAAGTGGGATCATAATTTCAACAGTTATATCGTAACCTTTTTCTTCAGATACTTCAATAGCAGCTTCCATTAATGCTCTAGTTTGCATTCTAGCTATTTCTGGATAAGTAACAGCAAGACGGCATCCTCTGTGTCCCATCATTGGGTTAAACTCATGAAGCTCAGCACATTTAGCTTTTAAGTGTTCAACAGTAACACCCATATCACTAGCAAGAGCTTTAATATCTTCCTCTTCTGTAGGTAAGAATTCATGTAAAGGTGGGTCTAAATAACGAACTGTCATTGGAAGACCTTTTAATTCTTCGTACATAGCTTTAAAGTCACCTTTTTGGAATGGAATTAATTCATTTAAAGCTTCTTCTCTAGCTTCTACTGTTTCAGATAAGATCATCTTTCTAATCTTAGGAATTCTTTCTTCTTCGAAGAACATATGTTCTGTACGGCAAAGACCAATACCTTCAGCACCAAGTTCGATAGCTTTCTTAGTATCTCTAGGGTTATCAGCATTTGTTCTAACCTTTAATGTTCTATATTTATCTGCCCAAGCCATAACACGTCCAAATTCACCAGCGATTGAAGCATCAACTGTAGGAATTTGTCCAGCATATATATTACCTGTTGAACCATCAATTGAGATATAATCTCCTTCATGATAAGTTTCACCAGCAAGAGTAAATTTCTTGTTTTCTTCATCCATTTTGATATCGCCACAACCAGATACGCAGCAAGTACCCATACCACGAGCTACAACAGCAGCATGACTTGTCATACCACCACGAACAGTTAAGATACCTTGAGAAGCTTTCATACCAGTAATATCTTCTGGAGAAGTTTCAAGTCTAACTAAAACAACTTTTTCTCCTTTTTCATTCCAAATAACAGCATCTTCTGCAGTAAATACAATTTTACCAGTTGCAGCACCTGGAGATGCACCAAGACCTTTACCAATTGGAGTACTTTCTTTTAATGCCTTGGCATCAAATTGTGGGTGAAGTAATGTATCTAAGTTACGAGGATCAATCATAGCAACTGCTTCTTCTTCACTACGCATTCCTTCATCTACTAAGTCACAAGCTATTTTTAAAGCTGCTTGTGCAGTTCTTTTACCATTTCTAGTTTGTAACATATAAAGTTTACCATGTTCAACAGTAAATTCCATATCTTGCATATCTCTATAATGATTTTCTAGAGTCTTACATACTTCTTTGAATTCTTTGAATGCTTCTGGGAATTTTTCTTCCATTTCAGCAATATGCATTGGAGTACGAACTCCAGCAACAACGTCTTCACCTTGTGCATTAGTTAAGAATTCACCAAATAAACCTTTTTCACCAGTAGCTGGATCACGAGTAAATGCAACACCAGTACCACAGTCATCACCCATGTTACCAAATGCCATAGATTGAACGTTTACAGCAGTTCCCCATGAATAAGGAATATCATTATCTCTTCTATAAACATTAGCACGTGGATTATCCCATGATCTAAATACAGCTTTAATAGCTCCCATTAATTGTTCTTTTGGATCATCAGGGAAATCTTCACCAATTTTTTCCTTATATTCAGCTTTAAATTGTCTTGCTAATTCTTTTAAGTCTTCAGCATCTAATTCAACGTCTTGTTTAACACCTTTTTTATCTTTCATTTCATCGATAAGTTGTTCAAAATACTTCTTACCAACTTCCATAACTACATCAGAATACATTTGAATAAATCTTCTGTAGCAATCCCAAGCCCATCTAGGATTATTAGATTGTTTAGCTATTACCTCTACAACTTCTTCATTTAAACCTAAGTTTAAAATTGTATCCATCATACCAGGCATAGAAGCTCTAGCACCAGATCTTACAGAAACTAAAAGTGGATTTTCTTTATCACCGAATTTCTTTCCAGTAATTTCTTCCATTTTTCCAACGTACTCATTAATTTGAGATTGAATTTCATCATTGATTTCTCTTCCATCTTCATAATACTGAGTACAAGCTTCTGTTGTGATTGTGAAACCTTGAGGTACTGGAAGACCAATATTAGTCATTTCTGCTAAGTTAGCTCCCTTACCACCAAGTAAGTTTCTCATATCAGCATTACCTTCTTTAAATAGGTAAACCCATTTTGTCATTTACATTCCTCCTTCTTGTAAAACAATAATATTATATCACAAAAAAAATAGCACTTACAATATTAAATGCTATGTTTTTCCATTATTTTACAATATTTCTATGCTAATTTTCATCTTCTTTTAGCAATTCTTTTTTAAGTTCTAAATAAACGTTTTTTACAACATCAATTTCTGAATTATTTATTTCTTTAATTTCATTTGTACGTGTGTTAATAGAAGATATAAACATTGTTACATCTTCATTATTAGAATTATTTTCTAACGAATATAAAACATATTTTTTCTTAAACTCTGGTAATTCAAACATTAACAAAACATTAATTTCTAAAACTCTATTATCCTCTGTTGTTACAGTTATTTTATTCATGTTATTTCCCATTATCTAACCATACCCCCACTGTTTTTTATAGACTCATCTATCGTATTTTTTACACCATTTAAAAGATCTGTTCCTTCATCACTCATTATTCTATCATAATTTTCTTTTACCATTTCCTTAGCTTTTTCTTTATCACCATTTACATACTCATTTAAAGCATCTTGACCTTTACTTCCCATTTCAATCATTGTCTTTCCGGCTTCTGTTTTTAAAAACGTAGATAATGGTAAAAGAACTGGAGCAGCTTCTGGTGCAAAAATAGAAGTTACTTTTAAAACAAGTGGTAACATTTTAAGCTTTATCTTATTTGTTTTAGTTTGAATTTCAACAGACTTTTTAAACAACTTTTGTGCTACTTCCTTACTTTCTTTAAAAGAAATTCCTGGTACTTTTTTATTATCTATTTCATTATTATTTAAAGCTAATTCGTTTTCCATTTTATTTCCTCCACTTTTATTCTAACATTTAAATTTTAAAACTGTAAACTAAGCAAGTTGTTTATTGTAAATATGTTTACATTTTTTTATTATTAGGATGACAATTTAAGTAAACCTTCCTTAAGTGTTCATTTGATACATGGGTATATATTTGCGTTGACTCAAGTGATTCATGTCCTAACAATTCCTTTACAGTTAAAATATCACAACCTTCGTTTAAAAGATGCGTTGCAAAAGTATGCCTAAGCATATGAGGTGTCACCTTTCTTTTTAAAGCAGCTTTTTTTATTATTTTATCTATTAATAACTCAACACCCCTAGTAGTTATCTTATCCCCATGATCATTAATAATTAAATAAGAACTAGTTTTATTATGTTTTTTTAATATTTTTTCTCTTCCATCATTTAAAAATAAGTTTATGTATTCAAAACAATAATCACCAAACTCAACTATTCTTTGCTTGTTACCCTTACCATTTACCTTGATTTCTTTGTTAAAAAAATCTATATCACTTACTTTTATTTCAACTAACTCACCTACACGAATACCTGTTGCATATAAAATTTCTAATATAAGTCTATCTCTTTGACCAAGATTAAAGTTTAAATTAGGAACATTAAAAATAGTTTCTAAATCAACAACACTAAGATATTTAGGAAGCATTTTTTCCTTCTTAGGTGTCTTTACGTATTTAAATGGATTTGTTTTAATAATATTATTATTAAATAAATACTTATAAAAACTTCTTAAAGAAGAAAGCTTTCTAGCTATTGTATTTCTCTTATACTTTTTATTATACATATATACTAGGTACTCTTTAATAAATTCATAGTTAACATCTGTGTAATTAATTTCTTTATCTTTTAAATAATTCATGAACTCACTTATATCAATTTCATAATTTTTCTTAGTATTTAAAGAATACATTTTCTGTTTTTCTATGTATTCTAAAAACGCATCAATATCTTTTTTCATTATATTTTCCTTTTACCATCATTATAATCATCAAACTGATCATATAATGGATCACCATTATCATTATATGGTACTCCTTCTTGAAGCATATACTTATCAAAAGGAGATAAACTTTCATAATCTTCTAAATCTTCTAAAGCCTTATTTAATACTCTTTTATCAGATATTTCCTTATATTTATAAACTTTAGGTGTTATTACATCTTTTTTACTTTGAAGCTCAATATTATAATTCTTTTTAAAGTAATTACGCTCACCTTCTATTATAGAAGACATTCTAGTACAAACAAAGATGTATGATCTTTTATATTTTTTTTGTCTTTTTCTTATATTTTCCCTAGAAGTTAACCAAGTATGAGTATAATTTAAATCATCTATTTTCATTTTATACTCTTTTAAAAGGCAAAGTACTTTTCTTTGGTCTTCATAAGTATTTATGTAACTTGATAATTTTTCAAGTAAATCTACACTATTTACTATCTTATTAACTCTTCTTTCATTTTCATTAGCATTATTATCAACATAATCACAAAAGTCTCCATACTTACTTTTATTTAAATCTATAATTCTAAAAAAATTAGAGAAAAACTCTTTTGCAATTTTTCTTTCATCTTCTTCTTTACCAATAAGACACATACTTGATAAATTATTTTTTAATTCAATATCATTACAGTGAACAATATCACTATTTTTGGCATATAAAACATCAAGATTTGTTCTTCCTAATCTAATGTTATCACACTTTTTTCTTATAAAGAAAGTAAAACCTTTTTCCATATCAAAAAGACTATTTATTTTTTGTTTAACTTCATCTGAAAATGAGTTAAATAATCCATTCGAATCATAACAAGAACCAAAATCTCCATTATATGAGGTATAACAATCTATATGTTTTAAATCATCTTCGTAAATAGGAAGTACATCAACAACATCTTTTTCCTTTACAGTTGCTTTAAGCATTAAAACATATTTATCCATACTACTCACCTCTTATAAACAATATAACATTTTACAAAATATATTGTCAATTTAATTAAACGTTATATATTTTTTTAAATACCTTATAATTTTTTAATATATTTTTCTTCATTTCTACAACGTCTAAATCTTTATTAAAACGTTTCTTTATTAATTTTTCATCTAAGAATTCATCATCAAATAACTTCTTATATATTTTTCTATATTCTATTGTTAAATTTCTTTTATCAACACTTTTTTGACCAATCTTAGTTACTAATACCAAGATATTAGCTTTATCAGTTATAATTGAAGAAATTAATAGTTTATCCCCACCCATTTTTGGATATCTTTCTTTTATATCATATGTATCTATCATTGTAGATAATTTCTTATCTTTTACATATTTATTATACAAATCTAAAAAGAATTCATACCTAAGTTTTAGAGCATCACTTTCTTTATTTCTTAATATTAATTGTAGCTCCTTATAGCTAAAAATTATTTTTAAAATCTTTTCTTTTAACTCTTTTTGAGTAATATAAACAACGTTAGAATCTTTAAAAAATAATATGTTAACATTTTCATTAGTAGCATCATTTTTTATTACAAATCTATTTTTCATACTTTTTTTATCTTCTAAATCTATGTTATATGATAAGTTTTCACTAATATAATTCTTAATTGATTTTGGAAGACAATTAAACATTGAAATAGAATCTTCATAATTAGCAGTAAACTTATCCATGTCTTTTAAATTAAGTGTTATAACTGGAAATAATATCTTTTGCTCTAACTCATTTACTCCCTTAAAATATAATGTATAGCTGTTTTTTAACCCTTCTTTTTCCATCATATAAAAAAGCCTCCTACTATCAATAATAATATCATTTTTATAGGAAACTTGTCAATTTTATAATAAGTTATTTTTCTTAAAAACAAATAGTTTATTAGTTATGTAATTATATATAAACATTATTAGTGATGATAATACTTTAGCAGTCATATTACCCATAGTAAAATTCTCTATCAAAAGATGAAGAATATAAGAATCAAGTGGAAAACCAACTACTCTTACTATAATAAAGCTTAATAGTTGTTTAATTTTGTTTTTTCTTCTTTTTGGTTTAGCTTTAAATATGTGCATATCCCATATATATAAAACAGTAAATGATATTGTATAGGAAAAAAAGTTAGCTAATAAATAGTTGCCTTTTGTTATAAGATCAACTATAAAAAATACTAAATATAAAATACCTGTACAAACTAAAGATACTAAACAATAATCTATAAATTCTCTATTTTTTAAATAAAATTTTTCTAGCTTTGATTTTTTCTTAAATAAATCAAAAAAACTCTTCTTCTTTTTAAACATAAAA
The DNA here is from genome assembly GCA_022768045.1 of Mycoplasmatota bacterium. GTDB lineage: Bacteria > Bacillota_I > Bacilli_A > RF39 > UBA660 > Aphodocola. The sequence goes on from JALEND010000063.1 coordinate 17,784, forward strand.
CTTCACCTTCTGTAAATTATATCACATTCTACCATTTCTTACCATTATATCCACTATTACCATAACTATCATCTTCAGAAGAGTCATAAGAATCCATTTCATCTTGTCTTTCCTTATTAGCTTCTTCTTGTTCTTTTTTTATCTGTTCTTGTTCTTGTTCATAATTATTTTCTTGATTATTTTCTTCTTCTTTTTGTTTTTTACTTATCTCTTTTTCTAATTCATCTGATGTTTCATCATCACCATTTTCTTCATCAGGCTTTGCACAATCATCTTCATATAATACTTTCTTTATATCATCATATGAATAATTAGTACCATTTTCTTTTTCTCTTATCATTGTAAGTGACAAATTAACTCTTACATCACAAACTCTTTTTTTAGGAACTTTCTTTTCTAATGCTTTTTTATACTCTTTTTCTGCCAATAAAAACTCATCATTATTATAATAAGAATTACCCATGTTATAGTAAACAATATATGGTTCAAACACATTAAGTATCTTTAAAGGCTTTAATATATTTGTCTTATACGTACCTTTATTATATAAAAAGATAAAACTAGTATTTAGTACAAAGTTTAATAATAATTTAATAAATATTATTAATATTACTGAATAAATTAAAATAATTACTTTCTTTTTCATAAGTATCTCCTATCCTAGTTTTTTTCTTATTAATATAAAATCTATTATTACAAGTATTAAAAGTGGTACTACAAATATATAATATATATCATCATAACTATCACTTGATCTTGCAACTACTTTTAATGTTTTAGCACTTTCTTTTATCTCATTAACCTTATTTATTAAACTACTTTGACCCTTAACATGTATGTATTTAACACCTAAGTCAGATGCTATTTTCTTTAAATTATTTTCATCTATTTTTGATACAGCTTCTAAATTCGTATCAGGATCAAGAACTTTTTCATCTAAAGAACCATACTTACTAGTAACTTTCATAGTACCACCTTTTTTTGTTCCATACCCAAGTACTATACCATCATCAATATATTCTCTTAATCTTTCAAAACCAGAAATTTCTTCTTCACTAGTTACTTCTCCATCACTTATAAAAATAACTACTCTCTTATGATTTTTCTTTTCCATAGAAGATTTTAATAATTTATATAAATTATCTTGTGGTGTTGTAAGTGAAGTTCCCTTAGCATATAGTTTATTTTTAACATCTATTAGAGAAATTGTATCAACTACTAATTTTTCATCTCTTACAAAGGGAATACTTATATTAGATGTATCATTAAATGTTACAACAGCAAATCTAGCTCCCTCTAAATTATTTATTATATATTCACTATCTTGTTTTAAACAAAACATTCTAGTGTTATTATTACAATCATTTGCATTCATACTAATAGTATTATCTATTACAAAGATAACATCTAAATTAGTTTGTTTTTCATCTATTTGTTCCTTTCCAGGTATCATGATTCTTAAGTTTATTATAAATAAAAGTACTATTATAAGAGTTTCAATTATTATATATGGTTTTCTTTTATTTATGAACAAGAAAAGAACTACTAATACTATTATCATTAACCAAACAGGTATAATAGGTGATATTATCATATTATCACCTTCTTTACACAATAAAATAAACCTACCGTAGATAAAATAAGAGGTATAAAAAAGTATATTGGTATATCTTCTTTCCTAGTTTTATTATTTTCCTTTAACTTAGCCTTACTCTTAGTTTCTATACTTTTAACTATTTTACTAATAGAATTATTATAAGAAGATTTATAAAAAGCTCCCCCTGTTTTTAAAACAGCATCTTTAAACTCTTTATCGTTGTTTGCATAAATACCTTCAACACTAACTCCATATACTATAATATTTTTTTTCTTAGCTATATCAGAAGCTTCATCAAGTGTAAGAAGTGATTCTCCATTTTGATCATTATCAGTAGAAAAAATAATTATTCTAGTTCTTTCTTCATCTTTATTAGTAAAACTATTCATACAAGAAGTTAAACCATTAGGTACAAGACTACTTCCCTTTATCTCATTACCAACTAACGTTCCACTAAACCTGTAATTAACAAGTTCATTTTCTGGATCATAGCCATAGTCATAATATGCTAATATAGATTTTTTTAAATTATTTAAAATACCATTTACATATGTATAATCATCAGTAAGTGGCGATAATAAAACACTTGATGTATTAAAAATTGATATTCCAAATCTTTCACCATCTAGCTGTTTTATAATTTTTTTATAGCTATTAATTAATTCTAAGTTATTTTCATCAATAGAAGTTGAAACATCCATACATAAAAATATATCTCTGTTATATATTCCTGATTCTTTGTTCTTCTCCTTATAAGGCCTTGATATTAAAATAGCAGATGTTATCATTATAATTGCACAAAATACTAAGATTAGATAGTAAAATATTTTATAATTTTTATAAAGTTTTTTATATATACTAGTTTCTCTAATGTACAAAGTATTAGCAACTGGCTTTTTATTTGTCATTTTGGCCTTGTTAAACTTAATACTAAATAGTATAAAAATAACTAATAATAAAACAAATAATAATATTTTATATCTTATTTCCATGATTCTAGCTCCTTTTTAGTCTTTTTAATAGCATCCTTAAAATCACCTTCAAAAGAATATGAAAACTCAGGAGAATAATACATTTCTATAAGTCTTTCAAGTGGTTTAATACCTAATTTCTTAATATCTGTTAAAGTATTATTTTTAACGTTTATATTAAATGCTTCATATACAAAACTTCTAATTAAAATACTAAGTTTTTGATATGCTTTTCTACTACTTATTTTATTATTATCAAAATCATTTTCTAGTTTATTTAACTTATTAACATAATTATTTTTAATACTAAATATATCTTTTGGTATAACAATTTTTTTCTTAGATTTCTTTTTAAAATAAAGTATTAAAGATATAATAACCAATAATAATATTATTAAAAAAACAATTATAAGTGGTAGAACATTATACGAAAAAGGACTATTTAAATCAACTTTTGTTTGCATAATTATGCTCCTTTACAAGCTTAATAACATTAATAGCTAAAGTATCCATACTATCAATATTAATATTATTTACTCCATATTTTTTTAATTTCATCTTAATTCTTGAAGACACTTCTTCTTTTACATTTTTCTCTGATACATATATACTTTTATTTTTTAATATATAATCTGGTATCAAATAATTATCTTCTATATCATATAATAAATCTTCTTTTAAAGGCATATCTTCTATGTTAAATATTAAAACATCATTTTTTATAAGAAGCTTTTTTAACAATGACTCATCTAATTTATCTATTCCAGATACATCAGTAAAAATTACCACCATTGCCTTAGTTTTAGAATTATTAACTAAAAACTGAAGAGTATCATTTAATGTTTTAACATTTTTCTTTTCCATTGTTTTATCATAATTTGTAAGTATGCTTTCTATGTTTTCTAAACCGGATTTTAAATTATAAAACTTAATTTTATTTTCCTCATTAAAAAATGCACCTACAAAATCGCCATTTTTATTTACTAAGTATGAAAAAGTTCCAGCTGCATACAATGCTAAATCCTTTTTTTTACTTTCATCTTTTGATAAAGCATTCATTGATATATTAGTATCAAAAACTAGGTAAACATTATGCTTTCTTTCTGCTATAAACTGTTTAACTAAAAGACTATTTACCCTAGTAGATGCCTTCCAATCTATATCTTTTATATTATCTCCAACAACATATTCTCTTAAATTATCAAAATTCATACTTCTTCCAACAAAAATAGAATTATAACTACCATCTAAAAGGCAAGAAGATTTTCTATTTATATTTAAATATAAGTTAGCAGCTATTTTATTAATATATTTTAATTTCATGGTGTTTGTACTGCTCCAACTATTATATCTATTAAGTTTTCAACTAAAATATTATCTGATATAGCCTCAAAAGAAAGCATGATTCTGTGTCTTAAAACACTATGAGATAAAGCTTTAATATCATCTGGTATTACAAATGTTCTTCCATTTAATAAAGCGTACGCCTTAGATGCTTCCATAAACGCAATAGCTCCTCTTGTACTAGAACCTGCTTCTATGTATTTTTTAATATCATGACTTGTTATTATATCAGGATGTCTTGTTAAATATATAATATCTGTAATGTATTTTTTTATAGAATCATCTATGTATACCTTTTTAGTTATACTTTGTAAGAATTTTAAATCTTCTGTTGTAATAATAGGTTTATCTTTTACAAAAACATTTTTTTCTATTCTATTTAATATTTCTATTTCTTCTTCTATTGATGGATAATCTAACTTTTCTTTAAGTAAAAATCTATCTAATTGAGCCTCTGATAAAAGATAAGTTCCTTCTTGCTCTACTGGGTTTTGTGTTGCTATTACAACAAATATCTCTGGAAATTTATATATCATACCACCAATACTCATTTGTCTTTCTTGCATAGCTTCTAGTGTAGCACTTTGTGTTTTAGAACTTGATCTATTAACCTCATCTAATAATACAAAGTTAGCATAAATAGGTCCTATTTTTGTATCAAAAGTATTTTTAGCATAATTAAATGTTTGAGTACCAATTATATCACTAGGTAATAAATCAGGAGTACACTGTATTCTAGAAAAACTACCTGCAAAAGCATCAGTCATAACCTTTGCAGCTGTTGTCTTAGCAAGACCCGGTACTGATTCAAGCAAAATATGTCCATTAGCCATTAAAGCAATTAATAAAGATTTTCTTAAATTATCTTGACCAACTATTTTATTATTATAATACTTTTGTATCTTATCTAATATTTCAATACTTTTATTAAGTTCTTCTTGTTCTATGTTATTTTTCTTATTATAGTTATTTACATCCATATTAAAACTCCTTTTTATTATATATTTAATTATACAATAAATTACTTTAAAAAAAAAGAAGCAAATTATCTTGCTTCTACAATTAACTTAATAGCCGTTCTTTCTTCACCTTCAATTACAATATCTGTAAATGCTGGTATACAAACTAAATTCTTTCCTGATGGCGCTACAAAACCTCGCGTCACTCCTCAAAATCGGAAATAATTGGGATAGTGCTAGGTTTTTCCTATCTTCGTCACCAATGTCAAATTGGCAATGTAGTATAGTTTTTTTTGCACCTGCACTATCCTCTACTGTTTCAACAATTAT
>JALEND010000067.1 GCA_022768045.1 Mycoplasmatota bacterium
TAACTTATATCCCCTACTCTTTAAATAATTAAGTACGTAACAAACTCCAGGCATAACACCAGAAGATTTTTCAAAATCATATACATTCTTACTATAAAAATCTTCTATAAAATCCTTATCCCATTTATATCTATCTTGAAACCTTGTCTTCTTTTTATCAATAACATTATTAAAACCAAAATTATTAACGTCCTCTATATCAGAAAAAACTCTAAAATATCTTTCTGTATCAAATATTACTCCATCTAAATCAACAGCTATTTTCTTCTCCATAAACCATTACTCCTTATAATATTTTTAAAAAAAGTGCTAATATTAAGCACTATTTAGTATTAATTACAATCAATATTCCAGAAACCAACAACAGAATTGGACACCGTTGGTTTTTTATATGAAAAACTCTTATTTTCTTTATTATACTTCATGCAAGTTGCTATTACTCCATTTACATTATAATTATTAATGTCGCTAGTTATCCTTAAAAACTTTCCATCATCACTTATGTTTGCTTTATATGAATTTGAAACTTTGTTTGATTTAGGTGGCTTAATAGCGACAACAAAATAATCATTTGGTCTAATTGTAGTAGATATATTTATTATGTACTTGCCAGAATTAGTATCATTTTCATTAACGTTCTTATTTAATTCATATTTTTCTTTATTATTATTTCTAATATATGACTGCAAATCATAACCATTTATACCTTCTAAAATGATTGTATCTTCTATTTCTTTAACTAAATTTTTCATTGCTAAATAATTTGCTTTAGCTTTAGATGTTTTCAATCTTTTATTTATAATATTATAAGATGTAATACCAACTATTGCTAAAAGTGCTATAACAGCTAGCAACTCTATTAGTGTAAATCCTTTATTTTTTTTATTTAACATATTATATACCCTACTTTCTACTTATTATTAATTTTATAATAGCATAATAATTATTTAATATCAATAATATTAATTATTTTTAGGATATCTTCCCTACGTACTTTGTATACATTTTCTTTAAGTATTTTTTATTTAAAATACCATTAATACCTATTTTTATCATGTCACTATATACATTAATTAACATATTATATATTTTAGGATTTATATATGATAAGTCTTTTCTTCTTGAAAAATAGTTAAATACAGAGTCGTTTTTCCATTTATCTTTTAAATATACCTTGGATGCAGCTATGTTATCACATATTAATTCTACTACGTATTTATAAGGCATTACAGCGGCTTTAACAGGGCTATTAAAATCATACCAATATTCAAAATGATGCTTATTTCTTCCAATATGATGAAGCCATGCTTTAGAGTATCCATTTTGCTTCTTACAAGTGCTAATAGGACTAAAGTTACCATTATAATACTTTACTCCCTCAAAAAATTCTTCTATGCTATACTTAGATAAATCATGCATCAATCCTCTAAATGGTATACCTGATTTAATAGAATATTTAAATACGTAGAATCTGTGTTTATTAATAGTGTTTAAATGTCCAAAAAAGTTTTTTAACTTCATATTATCACCTTAAACATTATATCATAATTAATTTGTTTTTTCATTTGCAGCTAACTTATTAAAGTATTTATTACTTAGTAGTTTTTTATATGTTCCAGTACAAACTATTTTTCCTTTTTCTAACATAATTAGATTATCAGCTATTTTCATAACTTCTTTTTTATGAGTAATCATAATTACCGTATGATCATTTTTTAAATCTTTTAGAACTTCTATTATTTTACTAGTAGTTTTTATATCAAGTGATGATGTCACTTCATCAAATAACAGTATTTTAGAGCCTGTTAAAAGGGTTTTAGCTAGTGATAGTAGTCTTTTTGACCTCCAGATAAATTAGACGCATTATCGTTTAAAATAGTGTTATATTCCTTAGGCAAGTGTTCTATTAAATCATGAATACCAACTTTTTTACACATTTCTATATATTTTTTCTCATCACTACAAACCATTTTTAAATTATCTTTTATACTCATGTTAAATAAAAAACTTTCTTGATTAACAACTGATACGTTTTTATAGTAAGTATCTTTTTTATATTCATCTATTTTTATATCATCAATATAAACAAATCCTTTATAAGGCTTATATAGTCTTAATAAAATATTAAATATAGTTGTTTTACCACTACCAGTTTTTCCTGTAATCACAGTTATTTTTCCTTTTTCTGCCTCAAAATTAATATTTTTAATTGTACTTACACCATTATAAGAAAAAGAAACATTTTTAAATTTAACATGTCCATCTATGTTACTATTATTTATTAAACCAAAGTAATTATCTGGTTTATTATCAAGTAAATTACATACTCTGTTTAATGAAATATTATATTCTCTAACTTTTGACATATCTTCTACTAACTTTATAGAATAAGTGAAAATATTTTCAAAATAATTTATTAATAAAACTATTATTCCAATTGTTACTTTAATATTAAATAAAAGGTACATAGATAAAATATATAACATTATTTTAGATAAATACATAATAAACTTTAATAAAACACTATGTGCTATTACATATTTTCTTTTTAACATGTATTTATTAGACCAACTTCTTCTTAATCCATAATATTTTTTATTTAAACTAGGTTTTATATTAGATGTTTTTATTTCTTTTATTCCACTTAATGTCTGTCCTAACATATTAATTAACTTATCTAAATACATTCTTTGACCACGAAAATAGTATGCTTCTTTTTTAGTTAGATAACTTGCTAATAATATGTATACTACTGTTGCAATAACTAAAAAAACACCAAAAATAACATAAGTTTTTATAAAGAATATTAACATACATATTATAAGAACTAGATTATGCATAAAACTAAACATGTAATCAGCCATAACAGATATATTTATAATATCAATGTTTACAGTACTTATTATTCTACCCTTTAATTTATTTAATAGCTTATCATCATACTCATAAATGCTATTTATTATCTTTTTATGAATATTTATAAAAGTATTTTTAAAAAACAAAGAATATGACTTGCAAGCTAAAAAAGAAAAAGTGTTTGTAGTTATAAAAAGTATAGATAAGATAGTTAAAAGCCTTATGAATTCATTTATGTTTTTATTTGGTAATGAATCTATTATTTTAGATGAATAAACTGGTATTATAAGATTTAATACACCTAAAACAACTAATATTGATATGAATATATATAATATCCATTTTGTTTTTTTTGTAATTTTAAAATATTTTTTTATCATTTATACCACCAAGATAATTTTAACAATTTAAGGTATAAAAAAAGAAACAAAATTGATATCAAAATTGTTTCTTAAATACTATTTTACTTTTCCTATTTTATTAAATGGGAAAAATCTAAATGACACACTTCCAAGTATTTGTTCTTTATCTACTAAACCAATTATACGAGAGTCCATAGAGTTATTTCTATTATCTCCTACTACAAAGTATTTATCTCCTGGAATTTTTTGATAACCAATATCACCTAGTTTAAAGTCTCTAGTATCATTAGTATGAGTAAAGTTTTCTTCTACTTTTTTACCATTTATATATAAAGTTTTATTTTTATATGAAACAGTATCTCCAGGTAATCCAATTACCCTTTTAATTATTTTTTCTGTTTTTATATCAACTACAACAACGTCAAACCTTTTTATATCATTTAATCTATAATCTAACTTATTTAATATAACTAAGTTATTATCATTTAAGGTAGGTTTCATAGATGAACCATCTACTTGTGCTGGAGTTACTATAAACGTTCTAATTAAAACAACTAATATTATGATTAAAACGTATGGAAATATATCTTTTAAAAACTTTATAATATTATCTTTTTTCATATAAAATACCATAAAAAATAAGGCATAAAGAGCCTTATTAATTTCTTTCCTTAAGTTTGAATTGACCAACTACGTCTCTAGCATAATATAACTTAGCTCTTCTTGCTTTACCTTTTCTTGTAACTGTAATTGAATCAAGTTTTGGTGAATGAATAGGGAAAGTTCTTTCAACACCAACACCACCAGAAATCTTACGAACTGTAAATGTTTCAGAAACACCTTGGTTTTTACGAGAAATAACAATACCTTCAAAGTTTTGTACTCTTTCTTTTTTACCTTCGATAATTCTAACTCCAACTCTAACAGTATCTCCAACTCTAAATTCTGGAACGTTTGGATTTAATTGTTTACTTGTAATCTTATCAATTTTATTCATTTTTCTTCGATCCTTTCTATAAAATATATTAACCAGCAATCATACATATTAATTAGGGCATCGGATTGCTTTTTTTAAAACATTAAAATTTTATCACAAAATAATTATTTTTGCAAGTCTTATGAATATTTATTTTATCTACTTCTAGATGTTATTTGTTCCTTATTAGAGCTTTTTAATGTGTTTCTTAAACTCTTATTTTTAACAAATTCATTTACTATCATATTAATATTTTTTATTATCATATCAAGGCTTTCTTGTCCTAAATATCTAGCATAAGCTGTTATTATAAATGATTTTAACATTTCAGCTTCACCTAAAACACTTGAATCAGTATCATCATCACTATCTAATAACATGTTAAATTTATATTTTAGCATGTTTATCTTTTTTCTAGCGTTTTTTAAAACAACTGCTTTAGCAAATGAAGGTTTAACAATTAATAATCTATTTACATGCCCATCACTTTTTTTATTTTTTAATTTATAACCAGTTATTTTTTTAGCATCTAAAATAGTAATAGCCTTTATATCATCATTTTTAATTAACTTATACTCACCAGTTTCTATTACTTCTTTTATTTTTTTAACCTTAATATTTTTAATATCATCTATGTAGATTTTATTATGTTCTTTAACTCCATTTTTTTCTAATTTCATTTTCTTTTTAAATAAATCAGGCCTTTTTTCCTTGGTTACTTTTAGACGTTTTTCGCATCTCCACTCATCTATTTTTTTATGATCACCAGAAAGTAATACCTCTGGTACTTCCATACCCTTATAATTTCTAGGTTTAGTGTATGTTGGATAATCAAGTAAATCATCATTAAATGAATCTTTTAAGTGAGATTCTTCTTCAATTACACCTGGTATTAGTCTTGTTATAGAGTCGCATAAAACCATAGCGGGAATCTCACCACCTGTTAGTACGTAATCTCCAATAGAGATTTCACAATCACAAATACTCTTAATTCTTTCGTCAAAGCCTTCATAATGGCCACATATCATAATTAAATGTTCTTCTTTTGATAAATCATATGCCATTTTTTGATCATATTTTTTACCTTGAGGAGATAGTAAAATTACTTTTGATTTTTCAGTTTTTATTTTTTCTACTGCATCAAATATTGGTTGACACATTAAAACCATACCAGCTCCCCCACCATACGGAGTATCATCTACTTTTTTATGCTTATTTTTAGCAAAATCTCTAAAATTTATGGCATTAATATCTACTTTTTTATTATCTATAGCTTTTTTTATTATGGATTCTTCCTTAAATCCTTTAAACATATCAGGAAAAAGCGTTAAAATATCTATTTTCATTCTAATAATCCTTTCATGTTCTTTACGAATACCTTTTTATTATCTACATCTACTTTTAAAATAAACTCTTTAACATAAGGTATCATAACAGAATTATCTAAAACTAGGACTTCATTTGCTAGCGTGTCTATAACATCAGCTATTACTCCTTGTTTTTTGTCATCTATTATAACATCAAATCCAATTAAATCAATAGCTAAAATCTCATTTTTATTTAATATTAAATCTTCCTTTTTTATATAAACATTAGAACCTTTTAAATGTTCTATTTGGTTAATGTCATAATATCCTTTAAATACAAACATATGAAAATTTTTATGTTTTCTATAACTTTCTACTACGTACTCTTTTTTTTCCTTACCTATGTAAAATTTAAAGTTAGGTACAAATACTTTATCAATATGTCTAAAATCTGATAAGACTCTAACTTCACCTTTAAGACCATGTGTATTAACTAATTTACCAATGTATAAATATTCCATAATAACTACTCTCCTTTATTTATCTCATACATAATAATAGATGCCGCAACTGCTACATTTAAACTTTCTACGTCTTTTTTTAAATCTATGTATATGTTATCTTTAACTTCTTCTAATACTTCATTGCTAACCCCTTGTCCTTCATTACCCATTATAACGGCTATTTTAGCATTTTTATTAATATATCTAACATCTATACCATTATTAACATTAGTACCGTATACCGTGTAATTATGCTCTTTTAAATAAGGTATAAATGTTTTTAAATCTTCTTCAATTATATTAGTCTTAAACATCATACCTTGAGTTGCCCTAATAACTTTATCATTATACTTACTTACAGTATCTTTACTTACAACTATTGTATTAAAATTAAAGGCAGAAGAACTTCTAATAATAGTTCCTAAATTGCCTGGATCTTGAACACCATCTAATATTAATATGTTATTATTCATATCTATCTTACTATCTATAAATTTACATACCCCTATTATATTAGATGGAGTATTAAGAGTACTTAAACTTTTTATAACACCTTTTGATACAAGAGTATTTGGTACATTAAAACAAGTATCAAATATACTATAAGTTTCAAGCAGTATTCCAGTTTTAAAAGCTTCTTTTGTTAAGTGATCCCCTTCTATAATAAACTTTTTTTCTTCATTCATAAACTTATTATTTTTAAGTTTCTTTAAATATTTTATTTTCTCATTATCTTTTGAAGTTATAACCATAATTCTTACTCCTTTAATTTCTTTCTAACGTTTTTATAATCAGGACAATATTTTTCTACTGTACTCCAAAACGCCTTACTATGATCAAAATGAACAAAATGAGATAATTCATGAACAATTACATAATTTAAAAAGACTGGATCTTTTTTTATTAATTCTAAGTTAAGAGTTACAGAATCATCTTTTTTATTACATACACCCCACCTTGTTTTCATTAACCTTACCTTAAGTTTAGGATAAGGTATATCTTCATCAAACACAAAATATGCTTCATCAAGGTATATTTTAAATAATTCAATTGCCTTTTTCTTATACCATTTATCTTTCATTAAATCATCTTTAACTATAAGTATATTATCTTTAAATAAAGGCTTTTTAACATCTTTGTATAATACGTTTAAACTTTTACCTAATAATAAATTATCTTCTTTTATTTTATTTATGTTTTCCTTTTTCTTTTTATCAAGCATTTTCTTAATACTTATTTTATTTTCTTCTAATATTTTATTTATAATAAGTTTTGTATAAAGCTTTGGACAAGTAACTTTTATTTTAAAATCATCAGTTATTCTAATATATAAATTTTTATTATTTTTCTTTTCTATTAAAACTTCATAATAAGTATCATCTATACAAAATCTCATATAAATCACCTTTTATAATTATATCATATATATTAAAACAAAAAAAGCACCATAAAGTGCTCTTTAGTCTTACTGTTCTTTATCTGATGTTAAAGAAGATAAAATACCTTCAATAAGTTTCCATTCTTCATCAGATTCAATAGGTAATAATACAGGATTTTCTTCTTCTGGATTAAAGATAGAAGCATAAACTTTAGTATTTCCTTCTTCATCTAATGTATTATCAGTGTATGCAATGTAATTTTTCTTACTTTTTTCATCTTCATAAGTAAATAAAATCTCACATTTTATTTCTTCACCATTATCTCCTATTATTGTAAATGTAGTATCTTCCTTTTTCATTTCTTTGTTATCCATCTTGTTATTTCCTTTCTTTATGTATATCTAAATAATTTTGTAAAATTATTGTAGCAGCTAATTTATCTACTTTATTTTTTCTTTTTTTTCTAGAAATATCAGAACTTATAAGAACATTATTTGCAGTAACAGAAGATAATCTTTCATCTTGTTCTTCTATTTTTATATCAAAATTCCTTTTTAATATTTCCTCAAAATTTCTTGTTCTTAAAACAGCATCACCAAGTGTGTTATTCATGTTTTTAGGAAGCCCTATAACAAATAAACTAACGTTATACTCTTCTACTATTTTCTTTAACTCTGGTATTACATTTTCCTCTTCATTTTCGTTAAATCTTAAAGTAGTAAGCCCTGATGATATTGTTTCTGTTAAATCACTTACAGCAAGTCCAAGTGTTTTAGTACCCAAATCAAGTCCTAATATTCTCATTTCTTTAAATAATCCTTTATTAAAATCTCAAGGATTTTACTTCTATCTATTTTTAATATCTTATTTCTAGCTTCTTTATGATTAGAAATATAACCAGGATCCCCACTCATTAAATAACCAACTAACTGATTAACTGGGTTATATCCTCTTTCTTCTAATGCCTCACAAACTTCTTTGATAGTTTCTTTTACCAAAGCTTCATTAATATTTTCAATATCAAATAAATATGTAGTTGATGACATAATAATCCACTCCTATCTTATTAAGATACTATTATTTTAGCATTTTTTATAATAAATATCAACTAAGTTTTATTTTGAATGATATACCTTATCTAAAACACCATTTATCATGTTTTTAACCTTATCATCAGAGTATTTCTTGGATAATTCTACTGCCTCATTAATCGCTACTATATCAGGAGTATCTGTGTATAATAATTCATATATACCCATTCTTAATATAGCTTGATCAGGTAATGATAATCTTTTTATATCCCAGTCTTTTAAATACTTATTTGCAATATTATCTATATCATTTTTTTTATCTAAAACGCCAGTAACCATTTCTTTTACAAATGAGTTATCTATCTTTAAATTCTCACTAAAAACCTCATTTAAATCATAGTCTATATTACTTTTTTCATACATAAAGACCTGATATAAAATGGTCATTATAATGCCTCTTGCTTCACTCCTGTTCATAAAAACCTCCTTAACCTAGTTTAGTCTCAATATGTTTCATTAGCTTTTCTCTTAAATCATCTGTGGTAACTAATGCACAAAAAGCTAAATAATTTTGATCAATCGTAGTAAATAAATTATTAACTATTATTTGATACTTATCAATTAACTCTTTTTCACCCTTCATTTCTTTACCACTTATTCTTCTATTTAACATAAACAAGTTAATTTTATCTAATATTATAATTATTAACTTGTCATTATCACTTACTATAACTCTTGAACTTACATTATCATATCCATCAAAGAACATGTCTTTAATTATTTTATTTTCATTAAATCCCTTACTAATAAAATACTGTTTTAATAAGTTAATTATTAAATTATAGTTTCTATATCCTGCTCTTAATTGTAGTTCGTTATTCTCTACTATTTCAAATGTTGTAACAGGCATAACTATTCTAGATGAATTAACATCCATTTGATATATTTTTTCTGCAGTCATTTCACATAATGCGTTAGAAAAAGATTTATAATTAGCAGAAACACCAAAAATAACCTCACTTAAAGCCTTGTAATAATTAATTTCATATAAATCTATATCATTATCTTTTAATGCTCCATTAAGATATAAAACGCCTTGATTTATGACGTAATAATCTAAATTATTTGTACCAGTATAATTAGTAGTGATAAATTTTATTCTACTACAAAACTTGTGCACCATAGCTACTAAATCACTAGGTACTAAATAACCTAAGTTTAAACATGCTATAAAATACTTTCTAATTAAATTAAACTCATCTTCTGGATAATTACACCCATTTTGCATAACTGCATTTTGTACAATATCTTTTATAGGAATTTTAATATTGTTATCTTCTTGTTCCATACTATAACCACCTTTTTATTATATTATTCTATATCTTTTTTTAACTCAAATAAGATATTAAAAGCTTCCATTGGAGATATTTCTAAAGGATTAATATCTTCAAGCTTCTTTTTTATTATATCATATTTTATATTATTTTCATTATTTTCTTCAAAATTCATACTAATTTGATCCGGAACTATATTAACATTTTTATTATTTTCATACTGTTTTAATATTTCTCCAGCTCTTTTTATTAATTTATCAGGCAAATTAGCAAGCTTTGCAACATGAAGACCATAACTTTTATCAGCGCTACCATCTTCTATTTTATGTAAGAATGTAATATTGCCATCTTTTTCATAAGCAGAAACATGAATATTCTTAAGATGCTTCTTTGTGTTTTCTAAAACAGTTAACTCATGATAATGCGTAGAAAAAAGTGTAATAGCTTTTATATTATCATGAATATACTCTATAATTGACCAAGCAAGACTCATACCATCATATGTTGCAGTACCACGCCCTAACTCATCAAATAAAATCAAACTATTTTCGGTTGCCTCCATAATTGCTTTATTAGCTTCCATCATTTCAACCATAAAAGTTGATTCACCAGATACTAAGTCATCTGATGCTCCAATACGAGTAAATATCTTATCAAAAATAGGTAAATAAGCCTCTTTAGCAGGTACAAAACAACCTATTTGTGCCATTATAACTATAATAGCCATTTGTCTCATATAAGTAGATTTACCAGCCATATT
This sequence comes from Mycoplasmatota bacterium, assembly GCA_022768045.1. GTDB lineage: Bacteria > Bacillota_I > Bacilli_A > RF39 > UBA660 > Aphodocola. Next base: position 10,509 of record JALEND010000067.1, read on the forward strand.
AGGTCCTGTTATTAACTTAATATCACAACCATTATCAAATATAATATCATTAGATACAAACTCACCATCAAGTACTTTTTCAACTACAGGATGCCTGCTATCTTTAATTATAACCTTCTTTTCATTATTAAGTACTGGTCTTACATAATTATTAGACTCAGATACAACTGCAAAAGAAGATATAACATCTAAAAGTGCAATCATCTTTGCTGTAAGCTGAATAGATGGTATAAGTTTTTTAACTTTATCCTTGATCATCATAAAAAGTTCATATTCTAAGTTGATGATTTTTTCCTCTGCACCAAGTATCAAAGACTCTTTTTCTTTTAATAAAGGCGTTATAAATCTTTCTTTACCAGCTAAAGTTTGTTTTCTTTCATAACCAAACTCTTCTGTAACAAGCTTAGCATTACCTTTAGATATTTCTATATAATAACCAAATACTCTGTTATACCCTACCTTCAAGTTCTTAATACCAGTTCTTTTTTTCTCATCTTCTTCTAGTTTTACAATGAAATCTTTTCCACCTTTTCTAGCTAACTTAAGATCATCTAATTCTTTGTTAAATCCTTCTTTAATTAAATATCCCTCTTTTAAACTTAGAGGAGGATTTTCATATATACTTTTA
>JALEND010000020.1 GCA_022768045.1 Mycoplasmatota bacterium
CTAATTATTTATATAAGATAATTGGTATGGATAAGTTTGATGGTTATGTTGGTTTTATTTATGCTGATGGTACCGTTTTATTTGAAAAGTTTTTTGAAGTAACTAAAAATAAGACAACAGGTGAAGAAGAAAAAAGACCATGTAAACTATCAAATGCAACATATAAAATGAACATATATAATTTTGCTCAGTTTTCAAAACTAACTAAGCAAGAAATAATTGAGTATATTAAAAATATAGGTAATGAAGAATTAGAAAGGTTTTATCATAGTAAGAATTGGAGTAATAATATTAAAAAAAGAGCAGAAGCATATTCTAAAAAAAGTAATTTAGATATATATAATGAGATAAGTAGCTTAATTGACAAGGGAGACTTAACAAAAAATCATATTTAACATATGTAAAATTTAATAAAATATTAAAATAAGGTGTCGTATGATACCTTGTTTTTGTTATAATATAAAAAGGAGATGATAAAGATGAATATAACAATACTAGGTGCAGGAGCTTATGCTTTAGGTCTTGCATTAAGATTTAATAAAAATAAAAATAAAATAATTATATGGTCAGCAGTTAAAAGTGAAATTGATACATTGACTAAGACAAGAATGAATGAAAAGGCATTAAAAGGTGTTAAGATGCCTAATAATTTTATTTATACAGAAAACATAGAAAAAGCACTAGATGGAAGCGATATAGTTGTAATAGCTGTTGCAACTAAGTTTTTATCTAGTGTATGTGATACAATAAAGCCTTATGTAAAAGATAAGCATATTATAATTGCTTCTAAGGGAATTGAACAAGAAACTTATAATTTTGCAAGTAATATAATTAAAGGTAAGTTAAAAACAAAGAAGTTAGCTACTATATCAGGTCCTTCTTTTGCAAAAGATATGGCAACAGATTCACTAATTGGATTATCACTTGCAACAACTAACAATAAAACAAAAGAGATGGTAATAAAAGCACTTTCATCTGACACTTTAAAAATAAGACCTACTAAGGATTTTTTAGGTGTTGAGTTATGCGGTACAATGAAAAATGTAATAGCAGTTGCAGCAGGTATGTTAGATGGTATGAAAGCTAATGAATCTACAAAGGCAATGTTTTTAACAGAAAGTATTAATGATACAAGAAAACTAATAAAAAAATTAGGCGGTAATGAAAAAACAATAATGTCATATGCAGGGTTTGGAGATATACTTTTAACTTGTACATCTACTTCTTCAAGAAATTATTCTTATGGTAAGCTAATAGGAAGTAATGCACCTAAAGATGAATTAGATGAATATTTAAGTAATAATACGGTAGAAGGTGTTTATACTCTTGAATCTATATATGGTTTAATTAAAAGTAAGAAAGTTAAGATGCCATTTATAGATTTTGTTTATGATGTTGTTTTTAACTATCGTAGTTCAAGTGAAATATTAACATTTTTAAATGAAAAAGAATAGTAAGAAAGTCTCTTTTTAGAGGCTTTTCTTTTTTTGTAAGATTATGTCGAATCTATTTTCTTTGTTTTTAATAAGTGATTAAATATATTTACTGGATGGTGATTTATATGTTTGATGCACAAATGGAATTTAGAAAAGGAATACTATTCATTAGATTAACTGGAGAATTAAATAATAAAACAATAAATGATTTTAGAATGAAAGTTAAGGAGGTGGTTATAAGAGCAGGAATTAGATACCTTGTTTTAAATGTTAATAATTTAAATAGTGTAACAAATGAGGGAGTAAAAGAAATTAAAAGTTTGAAGAAGGTTATGAAAAAGCTTGATGGAGAGTTTTACTTGTTTGGAGGAAGTATAAAAAAATTAAAAGGGTTAGTTAATTTAGAAAATGAATTAAACGTATTTGAAAGGGTTGTGATATAGTTGCAAAATGCTATAATTCCAGAAAACATAGTAGATGAAAATAAAAATTTAATTTATTCTATTTGTTATAAACATAAAAATTATTGTGATATAGATGATTTATATCAAGCTGGTTTGTTAGGCCTTATGGATGCATATAAGAACTTTGATCCTAGTAAAAATGTTAAGTTTTCTACTTATGCCTTTAATTATATTTTAGGAGAAATTACTAAGTATATAAGAGAAAATAATAATATAAAAGTAAGTAAGGATATGTTAAGGTTAGGTAAAAAAATTAATGAGTATATAGATAAGTTTTATGAATTAAAGGGCTATAAACCATCTATTAAAGATATTAGTTTAATGCTTAATATAAAAGAATCTAAGGTTATAGAAGCACTTGATTTATGCCTTAAAGTTAAGAGTTTAGATGAGATTATAATAAGTGATGGAAAAGACGTAACATTACTTGATGTAACACCAGATAATGATAAATTATCTTGTGATGTTATGCTTGATTTAAAAGATGCTCTTATGATCTTATCTGATGAAGAAAGAGACTTTATAATAGATAGATTTTATAATGACTTAACACAAAGTGAGGTTGCAGAAAAACTAGGTGTTAATCAGGTATATGTATCTAGAATGGAAAAAAGGGTTTTAAAAAAGATGAAAAATAAGATGGTAGCATAAAATTGCTATCATTTTTTTTATAAAAAAAGTATAATTTAAAAATTTTAACTAAAACTATTACTGGTGATAATAATATGGAAAAAGAAGAGTATAAAAAGCTCATTAGTACTATTGTTCCAAAGGAAAATAAACTAAAAAATGGATTAATAGCTTTTATAATAGGTGGATTAATAGGTTTGTTAGCTGAAATATTAGTTGTTATTTTTCAAAGTAAGTTTAATTTATCTTACAAAGAGTCAACTAGCGTTATGATGGTTATATTAATATTTTTTGCTAGTTTATTTACCGCAATGGGTTTTTTTGATAATTTAGTTAGTTTTGCTAAAGCAGGGTTAATAGTTCCAATAACTGGTTTTGCTCATGCAATGACATCAAGTATAATTGATTATAAAAAAGAAGGATTTGTAACTGGTATTGGTTCTAATGCATTTAAGCTATCAGGTAGTGTTATTTTATATGGGGTTGTATCTGCTTACGTATTTGGTATAGTAAGATATTTATTTTTTGGAGGTTAGAATATGACTATTAAGTTTAATAACATTTATTTAGGTGAATCATCATCAGTTGCATGTCAAGATGAATATAAGGGGAGTTTTGGAAAACTATATGACATAGTATATGATGATTATTATGCAGGTGAAAAGACTTTTGAAAGAGCAGAGGTAAAAATGATTAAGGATGTAGTTTTTTTAACTCTTAAAAAAGCTAGTAAGAAAATGGATGATATAGATGTTATAATTGGTGCAGATTTATTAAATCAGATAGCAGCTAACTCTTATTCAGCACTTTCTTTTGATAAATCTTTTATAGGTGTTTATAGTGCTTGTGCTTCTTTTTGTGAAGAGTTAATTGTTGCATCTTTTATTTTAAAGAATAATAAAATTAATAACGTACTAGTTAATACATCGTCTCATAACATGACCGCAGAAAGACAGTTTAGAAATCCGGTAGAGTATGGAGCTCCTAAACCTAAGAGATCTACTTATACTGCAACAGGAGCTACATCATTTTTAGTATCAGTTGAAAGATCTAATATAAAAGTGTCTAGTGCTTGTATTGGAAGTGTTGTTGATATGGGAATAGATGATGCTAATGACATGGGTTCTGTAATGGCACCTGCAGCAGCTAAAACGTTATATGATTATTTATCAGATACTAATACAAAACCTAGTGATTATGATCTTATATTAACTGGTGATTTAGGAGTTTATGGTAAAGAGATATTAATTAAGTATATGAAAGAGTTTTATAATATAGATGTATCTGAAAAATTAGAGGATGCAGGTAGCATTTTATATGATAGAACTTTACAGAAAAAAGTAAATGCTGGAGCATCAGGACCAGTTACAATAGCACTAGTTACAAAGAATTATGTAATTAATAAACTAAGTAATAATGAGTTTAAAAAAGTCCTTTTAATAGCAACAGGAGCGTTAATGAGTCCTACTATGAATAATCAAAAACTATCTATTCCATCTATTGCACACTTAGTATGTTTGGAGAATGTATTATGATATTTTTATATTCATTTATGTTTGCAGGAACACTTTGTTTGATAGGACAAATAATACTTGATAATACTAAGTTAACCCCAGGACATGTAACAACTATGTTTGTAATTTTTGGATGCTTTTTAGACTCATTTGGAATATATGATAAATTTATTAAATGGTTTGGTGCAGGAACACTTGTTCCAATAACTAGCTTTGGTCATTCACTTATCCATGGAGCTTTAGATAAAGCTCATGAATCAGGTATACTTGGACTTTTAAGTGGTATGTTTAACTTAACATCAACCGGTATAGTAGCAGCAATTGTATTTGGTTTTATATTTTCACTTTTATTTAAGGCAAAAGACTAGAATTTTGCCTTTTTATAATGTATTATAAATATAAGAAGGAGAAGTTTTATGGTAGATAAATTAAGTCCGTTAGATTATGGTATGAAAGATTATATAAAATTTTATTTTTGTCTTAGTTTGGCAAATGGAAACTTATATAATAAGTTGATTAACCTTTATGGCAGAAAACTTGATTTTGAAAAAGAAATATGTATTACAGATAGTGAAGCTTTATATATAAAACAAGGTTTTAATCAAATAAAGAAGATTTATGATTATGTTGATATAGAAAATGTTGATTATCTTAAAATATTTGATCAAAAAGTATTATATATAGAATTTATTAATTTTAGAAGAAATAATGAGAATCCTGATATGTCTGAATTTTTAAAATATGAATTGTTGAAAAAAGCAAGATATATTAAACAAACAACATATGGAAATTTAAAAAATTATTTCAAGTATTTTAAAATAAATGATATATTAAAAGCAAAAGAATACCTTGATTTTAGATATAAAAGAATGTTTGATGAGAAGTTTTTTAGTGATGGGACAAAGAGCTTTTTATATAATAATTTAAGTACTGATGAGCAAAAAATAATTATTGGCATATATAAAGGACTTATAAAAATAAATAGTATAACAAAAGAAGAAAAAGCGGCAGGAAAAGTAGTAGATACTGATAAAGAAAATAACTTAGATGGCATAAAAGGAGAAGATAGCATGGCAAGAAAAAGAAATGATAAAAGATCTTTAATGAAAAGTCTAGATATAAAAAGTGAAAAGGAGTTGGAAGAATTGGTTGATAAATTACCTTCAAAAAATAAAGAGATAATGTGTTATATGTATGGTATATTAATGGAAGAAAAAAGTATGGAATGGATATTAAATAAACTTGGTATATCAAAAGGAACTGTTTATAAAAAGATAAGTGAATCTAAAGAAATGTTAAAGGATATTAAAGAAGGAAAAGATATATCAAAAGAAAGTAAAGAACCTAGTAAAGTACCGGAAAAAAACGAAGCAAATAATAATCAGGTAGTAAAAGAAGAAAAAGTTAAAAAATCAAGAGGAGCAGCTAAGAAAACACCAGAAACAATATCTGACTTAGCAAAAAAGTATGATGTTTCACAAGAATTTGTTTATAGTGTAATTTCTAATCTTTCGTCTGATAAGAAAATAAAGGTAGCTAAACTATACTTTATAGAGGGTATGCCTCAAGCAACTATTAAGGAAAGCACAAACATAAGTCCTTCTTACATATCAGTTGTTATAAAACAAGTTCATGAAAGTATTAAAAAAGAAAAAGAAAAGATGGAAAACAATAATTCAAATGATGAAAAAGAGACAATTAAAAAAGAAGAAACAAAAAAAGAAGAACATAACAAACCTAAGACTTTAGATGAAGATAAAAATATAAATAACATTAATGATAAACTTTTATCTTACATAGCATTAAGTATTAATGATATATTATATGATGATAATGAGTTAAAGAAATTAAAGCAAGAAAAATTTATGTTATTTACAATGTTATCATTAATTAAAAAGCATAATTTTACATCATCTGAATTACAAGATACACTTTTATTATCAGAAGAAGAAATGAAATTATTATATGAGGAAGCTGCTGATTTAGGTATTAAGAAGATTAATAAATACATGGAAGATAATAAAAAAGAGATTACAAAAAGATTAATAGATAATAAAAGAAACTAGTTTTTAGTTTCTTTTATTATACTTGATTTATAATCTTCTTTATAATCATAATCTGTAATTAAAGAGTAAAGCTTAGATGCTTTAATATCATCTTTAAATAAACTATCATATTCTTTTTTATATTTAGTTATTATTGGAACATCTATACCATCTTTTATGCTTTTAATTATTTTTTTACCATTATGATTAAGACCAAGAACCCTAATATAATTTATTTTTGTATTATAATCTTTTTTTGTCTTACTTAAAATATGCAAAAGCATTCTTTTAATTCTGTTATAAGAATATCTTTTTGATTTTATTTTCATTATTAATTCATCTACGTTTGATACGTTAAATATTTCTTTTCTAATCTTATTTTCTATACCTTCATCAACATCTAATATTTCATTTAAATTATCATTTGTAATTATTTCATACTTTATGTAATTAAAGTAGTCATTTAGTTTAATATCTCTTATTTTATTAAATGAAGAAGTAGGCATCGTATTTTTTATCAAACATTTATTATTAATATTTTTTCTAATGGATGATGCGCTTGTAATATTATTTAATATTTCTTCTTCATGATATTTATTTGTTCTTTTAATACTAATAGGTTTAATATTACTATTTATATTATAGATTGCGCGTACATATTCTAATGCTAGTACATCATTTGGTTTATCTATCATAATAGATGATATATCATTTAATGCTAGTGAACATGATTTAGGGTAGTTATAGCCCTCATTTAAATAATGTCTTATTTTATTTTCATATTCTTTGTTATTATTTGTAATATTTACAACTTCTTTTAACATTTCAACGTCATTTGATTCACTACCAAATACTAGATAGTCACACTCTAATTTATTTAGTATTTCTATGGCACCTTTAGCATAATAATTAGCTGAAGATGTTGATATATTAAAAGGAAGTTCAACAACTAAATCATAACCATATTCTAGTGCAATAGATGTTTTATCCCATTTATTTAGTACACTAATATCTCCTCTTTGGGTAAAGTTACCAATTAGTACTAAAATAAAATAGGCATCATTAAACATTTTTTTAGCTTCCTTTAAATGATATATATGACCATTATGAAATGGATTATATTCTGCTATTATTCCTACTTTTTTCATGATGAGCCTCTTTTCATAAATTAAGTTTATACTACCAAAATAAAAAATACTTGTCAATTGAACTAAATATTTAAATAAATATATGTTTGTGCTATAATATAAAAGATGAAAAAAGGAAGTGGTACTTATGAAGAAAAAAGTAGTAATAGGAATGAGTGGTGGTGTTGATTCATCAGTTGCTGCAATTATGCTTCAAAAACAAGGGTATGAAGTAATTGGACTTTTTATGCGTAACTGGGATTCTTTTGCAGATGGTGAAGTAGAAGGCGCACCAACAACTGATGAGGGAATATGTCCTCAAGAAGTTGATTATAATGATGCTAAAAAAGTATGTGATAAACTTGGAATACCACTTTATCGTAAAGACTTTATAAAAGAATATTGGGATTATGTATTTACTTACTTTTTAGATGAATTAAAAAAGGGAAGAACACCTAATCCAGATATTATGTGTAATAAGTATATTAAGTTTGATCAGTTTGCTAAAGAAGCAGAAAAACTAGGAGCTGATTGTATTGCAACAGGACATTACTGTAGGGTAAAAGATGGACAATTAATGCGAGCTAAAGATGATAATAAAGACCAGTCATACTTTTTATCACAAGTATCTAAAGAGCAGCTTAAAAATGTTTTATTTCCGATAGGAGATATGATAAAGCCAGATGTTAGAAAAATAGCAGAAGAATATGGTTTAGTAACTGCTAAGAAAAAAGATTCAACTGGAATATGTTTTATTGGAGAAAGAAATTTTTCTAACTTTTTAAAGAATTACTTACCAAATCAGCCAGGGGATATAGTTGATATAAAAACTGGTAAAAAAGTAGGAAATCATATAGGACTTATGCATTATACAATAGGTCAAAGAAGGGGTCTTGATATTGGTGGAACAAAAAATAGAATGTTTGTGGTTGGTAAAGATTTAAATAAAAACATTTTATATATAGAATCAGGTAATGACGAATATTTAATTACAACATCTTGCGTCGTAGACCAAATAAACTGGACTTATGAAAAAAAAGAAGAAAAATGTACGGCAAAGTTTAGATATAGACAAAAAGACGTTGAAGTTAGCCTAGAGTGGTTAAATGATGATGAAATATTAGTTAAGTATCCACAAGGCGTTAAGTCAGTAACTCCAGGCCAAGCATGTGTATTTTATGATGGTGATATATGCTTAGGTGGTGGTATCATTAAAGAGGTAAGAAAAAACGGTGAGAAATTATGGTATTTATAAGCCATAATTTTTTTGTTATGATATAATTAGAAAGAGGATGATAGTTATGAAATTTATTAATCATTTAGGTTATAACTCAGTTGTTATATTAACCTTTTTCTTTATATCATTTGTAGCACTTATACTAAATTATATAACTAAGGGTAAGAGCAATAATGTTTTATTTTCATCTTACAAAAGTAGTTTACTAAAACCACTTACTTATGTAAGACTAGTAACTCATATATTTGGTCACGCAGATTGGAACCATTTTATGAATAATTTTTTATACATTCTTTTAATTGGTCCTATGATAGAAGAAAAGTATGGCAGTAAGAATTTAACTATTATGATTTTAGTAACAGCAGTTATAACTGGAATAATTAACATGATTTTTACAAACAAAAAAATTCTTGGTGCAAGTGGTATTGTATTTATGCTTATAGTTCTTTCTTCATTCGTTAATATAACAACTGGAAAGGTACCAATAACGTTAATTTTAATATGCATTTTCTATGTTGTAAACGAAATTGTTTCAGGAATATTTAAAAAGGATGACATATCACATATGGGACATTTAATTGGTGCTTTATGCGGATTTATATTTGGATTTTATGTGTTTAAGTAAGTTAGGAGAAAATTATCTATTGGATTAAAAAGCAATAAAAAGTTTTATTGTTTTTTCTTTAATATAGTTATGAAAATTAGTGTATATATGATATAATATTTGAAGGAAGTTGGTGTAATTATGAATAAAAAGAAACTTACTATCATTATAATTAGTGTTGTAATATTTTTAGCGCTTATTTTTTCTACAGTACTTATATTTGTTAATAAAAATAAAGAAGTTAAGGTAGAAAATATTGATGCATTAAAAATTAAAGAAGAGTATGAAAGTTTAAATAATAAAAAAAGTAATAGTGGTAAAACATATCCTAAAGTAACATTAAGTGAAAATAATAAGTTTAAATATAAAAGTGCAAAAGAAATAGTTAATATTTTAAAAAGTGGTACTGGTTTAATATACTTAGGATTTCCTAAATGTCCTTGGTGTCGTAACGCAATTAACGTACTTAATTATGTTGATGTAAATGAAATTATGTATTTAGATATGACAAACCAAAGGGATGAGTATAGTATAAAGGATGGGGCATTAACAAAAACAAAAGATGGTACTAAAGAGTATTATGAGATACTTGAAATATTAGATGATATTCTTGATACTTATGAAGTATCGGATGATGCTGGAAATAAGTTAAGTGCTAATGAAAAAAGAATATATGTACCATTAGTAATTGGTGTTAAAGATGGTAAAATAGTAGGTTATCACAAAGATACAGTTACATTAAGTGATAATCAAAGCTCATATGATTTATTAACTAAAAAACAACAAAGCGAGTTAAAGAAAATATATGATGATATAATTACAAAGGTAAATGATGATTTTTGTGATATAGAAAATAAAGATCATGGATGCTAAAAGGAGGGTTTATTATGGTAAGATCAACAAGAAGATTAGATGTTTCGTTAAGAAATTTTATTGATAGTTATTATTTATATGAATTAGATTCTTCTTCTATGATGTATATGGTAGATGAAGGAATTATAGATGGATTAAATGATATAGAGAAAGGTAAAAAAAGAGATGTTTTAACACCTAGTGATGAAAAGAAAATAAAAGAAGATATTGATACTATAAGATTTTATAGTGATAAAATATCTAGAAGATCACTAGAATCTAGATACAAAAGAGATACTATTCGTCCAACAAGATATAGCAAGAAGAAAGTGTCTATAGATGAATTTCAAGATGTATATAAAGATATATTTAATAATATAAATGAATATAGACAGATAGCAACTAAAAACGCTGAAAAGTTATCTTTGATATTTCCAGAACTTTTAAGTTTAAAAGAAAATAATATCATAACTGAAAATGACTTTAATATGTACGTATTAGCAAAAACAAAAAGAGATTTAAAAGATGTTTTAAATAGAATAAATAATAGTGCTAAATACATTGATCAGTCAAATGAAAAAGTATTTAGTGATATGATAAAAATAAAAGATATAATAGATCAAAATGATTATTATTTTGATATTATGAATTCAGCTAAATACTACAATTTAGATAATAAAACGTTTGATGCTTTAGATAGGTGTAACAGAGACTATAAAATGTTAATTAATAAGAAAAATAAAATGTTAGGTATTTAAAAAAATCTAGATTATTTCTAGATTTTTTTATAGTTTGACGTCTTTATATTTATTATATATATTTAGTATGTATAAATAAGTATCATTTGATACTTTATTTTTTATTTCATTTAACATTTTTAGTCTGTCTCCTTTATAAATTTCTCGCCAATTTTTCTTAATAAAATCATAAATTATTTTACCTTCGCCATCTTTTAAAATGATGTTATTTTTTTTAGTATAGTTTATAACATCATCATAAGATAATTTGTCAACGTAGTTTTTTATTATCATTTCATACATTTTAATCACCCTTTTATTATATGAATATTAGATATAATTTATTACATAATAATAATGGTGATTTTTAACATGAATAATAAACTAATTAATAAAAGATTTATTTTTATAGCATCTATTTTTTTAATATTTTTAATTATAATATCTATTAAGTTATTTAATATGCAACTTTTTGATACTAAAAAAAGTATGGCATCATTAAATAAATTATCTACTAAAATAGTATATGGAGAATCAAAACCAAGAGGAAGAATATTAGATACTAACGGTAATATATTAGTTGATAACATAGGCATAAATAAAATAGTGTACAAAAAAGAAAATGGTATTAAAAAAGAATATGAGTTTAAAATAGCTTATATGTTAGCAGAAAAGTTATCATTAGATGAAGATAAGATAACAGATGAAATATTAAAAAAGTTTTGGATTGCAAATAATAAGGATTTAGCAGATAAAAAAATAACAGCAAAAGAATATGAGTTATATAAACAAAGAAAGTTAAAGGCAAGTAAGCTAGAAGAACTTAAAATAAAAAGGGTAACTAAAAAAGAGATTAGTTCATATAACACTTTAGATAAGAAAGCAGCTTACATATATTACTTAATGCATAATGGTTACTCTTATGATGATAAGATTATAAAAGAAGAAATAACAGATGAAGAACTTTTCTACGTAGAAGAAAATAAAGGTAAGTTAAACGGAGTCAGTGTCGTAACAACGTGGAAAAGAGTTTATCCTTATGGTGATTTATTAAAAGGCATACTAGGAAGTGTATCAACTAGTTCAAATGGCATTCCAAAAGATAAAAAAACATATTATTTAAAAAAGGGATATTCACTAAATGATAGGGTTGGACTTAGTTATTTAGAGTTAGAATATGAAGATGAATTAAAGGGTACAAAAGATAAGTATGAAGTTAAAAATGGTGTTAAAAAGTTAATAAAAAAAGGCCATAGAGGTAATGATATTGTATTATCTATAGATATTAATTTGCAAAAAGAAGTAGAAGAAATATTAAAAGAGGAAATATTAAAAGCTAAAAGTGAAGCTAATACAAATTACTATGATCATTCATCTGTTATAATAACTGATCCTAGAACTGGAAACATATTATCAGTTGCATCTAAGCAAGTTATTATGCAAAATAATGATTATAAGGTAAATGACTATATTACAAGTACATTATCACTTAGTATATCGCCTGGTTCTGTAGTTAAGGGTGCATCAATGCTTGTTGGTTATAAAACTGGTAATTTAAAATTTGGTGATGTTTATTATGATAAGTGTATTAAGTTTAAAAATACTCCTAAAAAGTGTTCATGGTCTAATTCTCTTGGTTCTTTAAATGATATAACAGCTCTTAAGTTTTCTTCTAATTCATACCAATTTCAATTAGCACTTAAAGTAGCAGGTGTAAAATACTATTATAATATGCCAGTAAAAATAGATTCTTCTGCACTTGATACTTATAGAAATGTTTTTAAAAGTCTTGGACTAGGTTCAAAAACAGGTATAGATCTTCCAAATGAAAATGCAGGCTATGAAGGAAAGGAGTCTAATGCAGGATTGTTATTAAACTACGCAATAGGTCAGTATGATTCTTATACAATATATCAATTAGCAAGTTATATTAACACTATTATAAATGATGGAGATAGACTAAAACTTAGTTTGTTAAAAGAAATTAGAAGTTATACAAATGATGATAGTATTGGCCCTGTAAAATTAAAATATGAAAAGAAAAGTATTGATAAATTAGATCTTGATAAATCATATTTTTTAAGGGTAAAAGAAGGTTTTAAAAGTGTTATGCAAGGTTATTTAGGTAGAGGTTACATGGGTGATATAAAGGATAGTGCAGGAAAAACTGGTACATCAGAAACTTTTTATGATTCAGATGCAGATAAAGTAGTTGATACAGAAACATATACTAAGTCATTTATAGGTTATGCGCCAGCTGATAATCCAGTAATGAGTATTGTTAGTATATCACCTCATGTAAGGGTAAAAAACAACTATTCTAACTATTCTTCTAACGTAAATAAAAGAATTGTATCAAGAATTTGTAATAAATTCTTTGAAATTTACAAATAATCTGTTATAATACCTTTAGTTAACCGAAAAAGGAGGGGAAGTAACGATGGCAAAGAAAAACGAAAACAGAAGCAATATTACTTTGAAATGCACTAAATGCGGTGAAGTAAGAATTCGTACTCAAAAAAACAGAATTAATACTCCAGAACGTTTAGAAATAAATAAGTATTGTTCTAAGTGCAGAACTCATACACCTCATAAAGAATCTAAATCAGCATAATTTTATAATTATGTTTAATTTTTTGAAAGGAGCAGTCTTATGATTAACGTAAATGATGTTAAAAATGGTATGACTATTGAAGTTGATGGTAATATATATCAAGTTTTAGAAACTTCTCATGTAAAACCTGGTAAAGGTGCAGCATTTGCTAAGATGAAGCTTAAAAACTTAAGAACAGGTTCCATAGTAGAACAAACTTATAATAGTAGTATTAAAGTTGCTAAAGCAATTATTCAAAGAAAACCTATGCAATATTTATATAGTGCTGGTGAATCTTACAGCTTTATGGACATGAATACTTATGAACAAGTAGAATTAACTTCTAGCCAAATAGGTGATGATGTAAAGTACTTAAAAGAAAACTTAGAAGTTAGTCTTATATATTTTGGAGATGAATTAATTGGTATAAGTTTACCTGAAAAAATAGATTATGTAATTACTCATACAGAACAAGCTGTTAAAGGTAATACATCGTCTGGTGCACAAAAAGATGCAACTTTAGAAAATGGTATGACAATTAAAGTTCCATTATTTATTTCTGAAGGTGAATCAGTTATTATATCAACTAGTGATGGAAAATATGTATCAAGAAGCAAATAAGCTTCTTTTTTTGTTATTTAGGTATTTTAATTTATTTATAATTGTGGTAAAATAATTTTATAGTAAAAGTAGGACGAAAGGGTGATTTGATGGCTTTTAGTTTAAAGAAATTATTAAACGGTGGAGATATTTCTAGTGATGATGAATATTATACTTTAAGTGTGGAAGAAGCAAGTAAGGAAGAGGCTGGAGAAGGTTCAAAGATGATACTTCTTGAACCTAGAGCATATTCTGAATCACAACAAATAGCAGACTATTTAAAGAAGAGAAACACAGTAGTTGTAAATTTAAAAAGAGTTACCCCAGATCAAGGAAAAAGAATAATTGATTTTGTAAGTGGTTGTTTATATGCTATAGGTGGAACTATGCAAAAGCTAGGTGATGGTATATTCTTATGTGCCCCTAAAAACATTAATGTTCAAGGTAAAATGACTGAAGATGATACTCAATCTAGAAGAAAAACTAAGAATATTTCAGAGGATTTTTAATTAAAAGATTAAATCTAAGGTATTAAACTTTGGATTTTTTTAATTTTTGATATACTATAGTTATTAAAGATAATAATTTAAGATGAAAGGTGTAAAAAGATGTATAAGAAGTTAAGTAAAAACGCAACAATAGGGGTTGTTGGTGTTTCTAATAGTATTAAAAGAGAAAACAAGGAAAGTATTTTTTTAAAAGCTAAAAAGTTATTTGAAGATCACGGATACAAGCTAAAATTTAGTGATAATGTTTTCATAGACTATTATGGAATGGCAGGAAGTGCAAAACAAAAGGCAGAAGAATTAAATAATATGTTTAAAGATCCTAGTATAGATTTAATAATGTGCTTAGATGGAGGAGATTCTTGTAATACAATAATTGATTATTTAGATTATTAATTAATTAAGAATAATCCTAAACCAATTGTAGGATATAGTGACGTAACTGTTTTATTAGAAACAATAAATAAAATGACAGGAATAATTACGTTTCATGGACCAGCATTTTTAAGTTTTGGAGAAGATTATGGAGAAAAGTGCATGGAAAACTTTGTAAATACATTTGAAAAGGGTTTATTTGATGACTTTTTAAACAGTAATATAAAAGAAGTAAGAAAGGGAAATTCTAAAGGTAAACTAATTGGTACTAACTTAGAGTGTTCAATATATATAATAGGTACTAAGTATTTTCCTGATGTAAACAATAACATATTATTAGTAGAAAGATATATTACAACACCTAGTGAAACTTATAATCATTTTTATCAATTAAAGCAAAAGGGTATTTTAGATAAAATAAGTGGTTTATTAATAGGTTATAATTATTCTTTTGAATCAGAAAAAAGTGGCAGAAAAACAGATATTAAGATGGAGGATATTGCAAAAGAAGTATCTAAAGATTATGATTTTCCTATATATAAGTGTTAAACTTTTGGTCATGAAATGGCAAACGTTGTAATTCCGGTAGGAGCTACTGCAGAGATAATTGATAATAAGTTAAAAATAACAGAAAAAATATTCTTTTAATATTGCAAAAAGTAATATTTATGATAAAATTATAAGTATAAATCAATTGATGAAGACGTTATAATGTGAAATTAAAAGAGAGTCTACTAGTTGGTGAGAGGTAGGTTAAGGAAGCATTATAAAAATCACTTCTGATGAGATTATTTGAAAAAAGTAGAATATTCCGCAAGCTTGCGTTAAAAGTATGAGGTGCACACAATAATTAGTGTGAATTAAGGTGGTCTCGCGGTTATTAATCGTCCTTTACATAAAGGATGATTTTTTTATTTTAAAGGAGGAATAAAGATGAGTAAATTATTTGAAGAATTATCAAAAGAAGATGCAAATAAAGTAGAGAAAAGTTTGTTAAAAAAATGGAAAGACATGGATTTATTACAAAAGACAATTGATAACAGAAAAGAAAGTTTTGTATTTTATGATGGACCAATATATGCAAATGCAAAGCCAGGTATTCATCATGTGTTTGCAAAAACAATTAAAGATGCCTTTTGTAAGTATAAAACAATGAAAGGTTATAGAGTAGATAGAAAAATAGGTCTTGATTGTAATGGACTTCCTATTGAGTATAACGTAGAGAAAAAATTAGGTATTAATGGTAAAAAAGACATTGAAGAAATGGGTATTGATAAATTTGTTAATGAGTGTAAAAAAAATACTGCCTTAAACATTGATGAGGTAAGAAAAGTAACTGATATGATGGGACAATTTATTGATCAAGAACATCCATATATTACATGTGAAAATGATTATCATGAAACAGAGTGGTATTTATTTAAGGAAATGCATAAAAAAGGTGCTATTTATCATAGTAATAAGATTCTTCCATATTGTCCAAGATGTGGTACTGAACTTGCTAAGTTTGAAGTTGACCAAGGATATCAATTAGATCCTGTTAATACTGTAATTGTTCCCTTTAAATTAGTAGATAAAGATGAGTACTTACTTGTATGGACTACAACTCCATGGACTTTACTTGATAATGTTGCAGCTTGTGTTAATCCTGATTATGAATATATAAAAGCAGAGTCTATGGGATATAAGTTTATCTTATGTAAAGATTTAGCTAACAAAGTATTAGGTGATGAGTATAAAACTTTAGAAACTTATAAAGGTACTGACTTAGTAGGTCTTAAGTATGAACAATTAATGCCTTTTGCAAGTGTAGAAGGTGGTAAGTCATTTGAGGTAATAGCAGATAATTATGTTACTTCAGAAGATGGTACTGGTATAGTACATATTGCACCTGCTTATGGTGAAGATGATAACAGAGTATGTCGTGAAAATGGTATTGGTTGGACACAAAGTGTTGATTTAGCTGGTAAATATACTATTGGTCCATGGAAGGGTACTTTAGTAACTGATAAAGACTTAGAAATAACTATTATAAAATGGTTAAAAGAAAATGATAAATTATTTAAGAAAATAAAAATAGAACACGATTATCCTCACTGCTGGAGATGTAAGAGTCCATTAATATACTTTGCAAAACCAGCTTGGTATGTTAAAACAACTGAGTATAAAGATAAGATAATAGAAGAAAATAATAAAATTAATTGGTATCCAGATTATGTAGGTACAAAAAGATTTGGTAACTGGCTTGATAACATGGTAGACTGGGGTATTTCAAGAAATAGATACTGGGGATGCCCATTACCATTTTGGGTATGTGATAGCTGCGGAGAATTTGATGTAATAGGTTCACGTGATGAATTAATTAAAAGAGCAGATCAAGATTTAAAATATGAGGAAATAGATTTACATAGACCATATGTTGATAATATTACAATGAAATGTTCTTGCGGTGGAGTTATGCATAGAGTAAAAGACGTAGCAGATGTTTGGTTTGATTCTGGAGCTATGCCTTATGCACAATGTCATTATCCATTTGAAAATAAAGACTGGTTTGATAAACACTTTCCAGCTGATTTTATTGCAGAGGGTATTGATCAAACTCGTGGATGGTTTTATGTATTATTATGCATATCAACAATAATATCTGGTAAATCATCATTTAAAAATGTTGTTGTAAATGATATGATGCTTGATGCTCATGGTAAGAAAATGAGTAAGTCAACTGGTAACATAATTGATCCAATAGAAATTATGACTAAGTATGGAGCAGACCCAGTTAGATGGTATATGCTTTATACATCACCTGTTTGGACTCCATTAAAATTTGATGAAAATGGTCTTAAAGAAGTTCATTCTAAGTTCTTCTCAACATTAAAAAACACTTATTCTTTCTTTGCGTTATATGCAAATACTGATAATGTAGATCCAAGAAGTTTTGAAGTTCCATACGAAAAAAGAGAAGAAATAGATAAATGGTTACTTTCTAAATATAATAAATTATTAGAATATGTTACAGAATCTTATGATGAGTATGATTTAAATAAAGTAGTAAAAGCTATTACAAACTTTGTATCTGAAGACTTATCTAACTGGTATATCAGAAGAAATAGACGTAGATTCTGGGGTAGTTCTTTAGACATAAGTAAAAAAGCTGTATATAAAACAACTTATGAAGTATTAGTTGGTTTATGTGAGATGATCGCTCCAATTGCACCTTATATATCAGATGAAATATATACTAAGTTAACTGGTGATTTATCAGTACATTTAAGTGATTTTCCAAAGACAAATAAATCATTAATAAATGAAGAAATTGAAGAAAAAATGGACTTAGTAAGAGATTTAATTTCACTTGGTAGAAATGCAAGAGAAGAAGTTAAAATAAAGGTTAGACAACCAATTAGTGAAGTATTAGTAGATGGTAAAAATAAAAACATAATTGGTGATTTAGTAGATTTAATAAAAGAAGAGTTAAATGTAAAAAAAGTAACTTACATAGATGATTTATCAGTTTACATGAACTTTGAAGTTAAACCAAACTTTAAAGTAGTTGGTAAGGTATTTGGACCTAAGATAAAATCATATCAAAAAGAACTTTCTTCTTTAACTGATGAAGAAATAAGTAAATTACAAAATAATGAAAGTATTAAAATGACTATAGAGGGTGAAGAATTTAATATAACACCTGATATGGTAGATATTAGAGTTTCTGCAAAAGAAGGATATGATGCTAAAAAAGAAAATAATAACTTTATCATATTAAATACTAACTTAACAGATGAGTTAATAGGTGAAGGTATAGCAAGAGAACTTATATCTAAAGTTCAAAACTTAAGAAAACAAAAGGACTTTGATGTAGCAGATAGAATTAAGTTATATTATAGTTCTAATGAAAAATTTGACTTAGTTATAAGAGATTTTGAAGAAATGATTAAAAAAGAAACACTAAGCTTAGAAATAATAAAGAAAAATGATTTAACAGAAGAATTTGATCTTAATGGAATAAATGTTAAATTAGATGTAGAAAAGGCTTAATATAAAGTCTTTTTTCTCTTGATTAAAATTTATGTTTTATGTTAGAATAACAAATGCGTTTTTTAAAGGAGAAGTAAGATATGAAATTGAAAGTTAATTATGATTTATTAAATAAAATAGAAGAATCTAAAAAAGGAGTAAGCCTTAACAAAATATATAAGGATCGTTTACGTAATACTGCTATATGTATTCCTATGTTAACTCCATTTTATATTTTAGATCCTGATAATATAGGAAGAAATTTAATTTATTTACTTGGGTTTGAAGGATTTTACTTTGTAACAGATTGCATAATAGATTCTATGTTTAAAGATTATAAAAAGAAAATAGCTAAAGAAGACCTTTTAGACCTAATAAGAGACTTAGAAAAATTAGGTGTATTAACTAATTATGAATTATTACAATCTTCAGAAGTTATAACTACTAATTATAAAGTTACTTTAAACAAGCATAAGATTCCTGCTATAAAAGAAGCAAAATACATAAACGTAAATTTACGTAATGGATATAGTGAAACAATAATGCAAGAACATAATATCATGAGTAGATATTATGATATATCTGTTAAGGAAATAGAGAAGAAAAAAGTATTTAAACTTGCTAAAAACAATACTTAAATATAGTAAAAGATAAGTTATAATAATTGACTTATCTTTTTATTTATATTAAAATTATATTTAGAATAGATGAGGTGTTTGTTAATGAAAAGGATATTTAGTTGTGTTACTTTCATGTTTGTTTTATTTTTATTTAGTATAACTAGTTTGAAAGCTGCTAGTATGAGCTTTTCTCCAAGTAATTTAAAAAAGGGAAGCCAAACAAAACTTAGTATTTCTGGTTTAGAAGAAAGTGCAAGCTACAGCTTAAGTTATTCAAATGGATATAGTAGCATATTAAGTGTATCAGTTAACTATTGTGGTAGTGGAACTAGCATTAATAAATCTAATAGTTGTCAAATAATTTATAGTACGGTAGGCTCTGGAACTGTTACAGTATCACTTATAAGAACATCTGGTGAAGGTAATGATACAGTAGCATCTGCAAAGGTTACTGTAAATGGTGGTAATAACAACATAACAACTAAACAAACTCCTAAAACTACTAAACAGACAACAAAGGCTCAAACTACTACAACGGCTGCTTTAAAAAGTACTAATGCTAATTTAAGCAAGCTAGTTGTAAAAGATCAAGATGGAGCAGTTTTATCATATACACCTGAATTTAAAAATGATGTATATGAATACACTGTTGAAGCATTAAGTGGAGTTGAAAAGATTCAGTTAGAGCCTTCTATGGAAGATGCTAAGGCAAACTTAGTAATTAGTGATAATGTTAATGAAAAGTTAAAAGAAGGACAAACAACAAAGATAACCATTACTGTAACAGCTGAAGATGGAATAACAAAGAAAGCTTATAACATAAACGTTAATAAAGCAGCATTAAATTCTGATGCTACTTTAAAGAGTTTAATAATATCAGAAGCTATGGATTTTAAATTACAAAATGGAGTTTATGAATATACTGTTGGGATAGAAAAAAATGTTTCTGCGTTAACTATTAAGTGTATACCTAATAGTGAGACATCAAAGTGTAGTATAACAGGTAATAGTAACTTAAAAAATAAGAGTGTAGTAAAGGTGCTAGTAACAGCAGAAGATGGTTCTAAAAAAGAATATAAAATAAACATTAGTAAAAAAAGTGATAATGTTAAAAAAATAACAATGGAAGATATAAAAGATCCTCTTATAATAATTAGCTTATCAATAGTTGCTTTTGCGTTAATAGGAGGAATATTCTATACTGTAAAAAGATAAAGGTAAACATAAAAAATAAGTGTTTACTTTTTTTATTATGGTTTAGTATAAAAGCAAATAATTATTAAGCATATATTAATTACTATATGCTTTTTAAAATTCATAAATAAAAAAAAGATAATTGTTTTACAATTAATCTTTTTTATTTCTTATAAATTCTCTTAGTATCTTTGTTAAAGCTCTTTTTTCAATTCTAGATACATAGCTTCTTGAAATGTTAAATTCCTTTGCAATTTCTTTTTGAGTGTATATTTTTGTATTATATAAACCATATCTTTTAATTATAATTTGTTTTTCTCTTTCAGTTAATATATTTACGTATTCATATAATAACAAGACTTTATCTTTTAAATCTATATCACTTATATAATCAGGATCTGGTGTTTTTAAAATATCCATTATAGATATTTCATTTCCTTCTTTATCAAATCCAACAGATTCATTTATACTTATGTTTTTAGCGTTTTTCTTATCACTTCTAAAATGCATTAATATTTCATTTTCAATACATCTTGCAGCATACGTAGTTAATTTAGCTCCATTTTTATCTGAGAATGTATCAATTGCTTTTATAAGTCCAATGGTACCTATACTAATTAAATCATCTATGTCTACTTTTTTAGAATCATACTTTTTAACTATGTGTGCAACTAATCTTAAGTTATGTTCTATAAGTTTGTTTCTAGCTTCTTTCTCATTGTTTTTCATCTTTATTACTAATTTATTTTCCTCTTCTTTTGAAATTGGATCTGGAAATGTTTTATTTCCATAAGATGCACAACCAATTAACGCACCTTTTATTATTTCACTTATAATATTAATAAACAAAATCATCACTCCTAGTAAATTATATGACGAAATTTATATTATTTATGTTATAATAAAATAGAATAAAAAGAATATATATGTAATGTTTAACTTATTTATTAATTGAAAGGGTTGGTTTCATGTTAAGATTTAATTTTAATTTTGATTTATTTAACAGTGATTACTTTTTATATGAAAGATTTTTAGTATTTCTTTTCGCGTTAGTACCTGCTATTTTGTTAGTTGTATTTGTACTTTATACTGATAGAAAAAGCAAGGAACCTGCTAAAAACATAATATTGTGCTTATTATCTGGCTTTTTAACCATTGCACTTGCGCAGTACTTAGAAAACTTAGTTATGCCATATTTTTCAAACAATGTAGTATTAACTTATATATGGGCGTTTTTAGAAGAAGTATCAAAGGCAGCTATTTTCTTCTTGTTTGTATTTGATAATAAGTATTATGATGACATATATGATGGGTTAGTATATATGGCTTTAATTGCGCTATCTTTTGCAGGATTAGAAAACATAATGTACGCCTTTTCAGAAAGTACGGTAGCAAGTAGTATATCTCTTGCGTTAATGAGAGATTTTACAACAATACCACTACATGTTATATGTGGAATCGTAATAGGGTACTTTTTATCTCTTTCATACTTTTCTAAAACAAAGAAGAAAAAGTATGTTAACATAGTTTTAGCACTTTTAGTATCATCATTTATTCATGGAACTTTTAATAACTTAATGACTTTACTTAGTACTATAAATGTTTCTGATAACGACTCTGTTAAAATGATGTTATTTGTAATGTTACCACTTCTAATAATAATGGTAGTGTTATTTATAGTTGCAATTAAGTTTATAAATAAATCTGTTAAGTTAAATGATATATTTGTAAATAACTTAGAATATGATGATAAATATGCTTATTTAATGACTTCAAAAGAATTCCTATTAAGTGGTAAGAATAAGTTAAAAGAAGAACGTTATAATAAACTTATGGGAATTAAAGATAAAAAAGATGATAATGAAGAAAATGAGATAGCAGAAGAAGCAAATGATAAAGAAGAACAATCTTTTATGCCTGAAGCTATAGTTTTAAATAGACCTAATAATAAGTTAATAGAAACAGATTACAAGAATTATGGCTTAGAAGAAGTATATGAAGAAAAAGAAAAATTAGAAGAAACAAATGATATTGATATATCAAGTATTATTGATGAAACAATTGATAAAGATTTAGATAACATGATTATTCTTAAAACAAATAAAAGAAAGAGTAATTTAGAAAGTAAGAAAAGAAGAAAAAAATATAGGGGTAAAAACAGGAGGTTTCGATGAAAATTTTCATTCCAGATATTTACCAAAAAAGTATTTTTACAATTAACTATGATAAGCTAAAGAAAAAAGGTATTAAGTGTTTATTATTTGATCTTGATAATACTATTTCACCAGCTAAAGAAGTGGTTTTATGTAAAAAGACAAAGAAACTTTTAGATAAATTGAAAAAAGATTTTAAAATAATAATATTTTCAAATAATTTTCCTAAGAGAATAGCAAAGTTTGGCATATATTATGGTGTTGATGTATCATGTGTTTGTCTAAAACCATTTAAGTATAAATATAAGTATATATTAAAAAAATATAACTTTAAAAAAGATGAAGTAGCAGCTATAGGAGATCAATTATTAACTGATATTTTAGGTGGTAATAAAATGAAAATATTAACTATATTAGTTGATCCTATGACTTTGATAGATGAAAAAGAAACATTTTTAAATAGACAAATAGAAAAAGCTATTTTTAAGAATTTTAAGAAGAAAGATATATTAGTTAAAGGAAGATATTATGAATAAAAAATGTATGGGCTGCGGAAGTGTTATGCAAGATAAAGATCCTTTAAAAGAAGGATATACAATAAATATTTTGGATAACACCTTATGTCAAAGATGCTTTAAAATAAAGTATTATGGGACGTATTTAAAATCTAATAAGGAAACTTCCAGCTATGATGAAATTTTTAATGGTATTAAAGATAAAAAAGACTTAATATTATATTTATGTGATATTTTTACACTAGATGATTCATTAAAAAACTTAAATGAGTTTAAAGGTAAAGTACTTCTTATTATTACTAAGAAAGATTTATTACCAAAATCTGTTAAAGAAGAAAAACTTATTAATTATATAAGAAATAATTATAGTTTAAATATAGAAGACATAGTTTTTGTAAGTAGCAAGAAGAATTATAATTTAGACTTGTTAATGAGAAAAATAAATAAGTATAAGACTAGTGATAAAGTATATTTAGTTGGTAATACAAATGCTGGTAAATCAACGTTATTAAATAGAATAATTAAGTCATATTCTTCTTTAGAAAAAGAAATAACAGAAAGTAATATGCCGGAGACTACGCTTGATTTAATTGAGATAAAAATAGATGATAACTTAACAATAATTGATACTCCTGGAATAGTAAGTGATGATAATTATTTATATGACTTAGACCAAAAAAACGTAAAAAAAGTTAGTCCTAAAACAGAGGTTAAGCCAAGAACATTTCAGTTAAAGAAAAATAGTTCTTTGTTAATAGGAGATTATGCTAGAATAGATTATTTATCTGATTGGGATAATAGTTTTACAATTTATTTATCTAATGAAATAGATGTTAGTAAAATAAATTTTAATACTAATACAAGACTTAGAAATTTAAAAAAACATTCGTTTGATTTAAGTGATAAAAAAGACATAGTAATAAATGGCTTATTATTTTGTAAGATAGTAAAAAAAGCTAAGGTAGATATCTATGTTAAGAAAAACGTTAAAGTCTTTGAAAGAAATAATTTAATATAAAAATAAAAAAGAACCAAAATGGTTCTTTTTTTGACATAATATTTATTTAGTTTGTTTTATTATTATTTTGGGTGATATAAATGAAGAAAACTATTATATGGATTATGTTTGCTATTTTATCTGGTGCAGTGCTTGGAAAGGTAACTTTTGATAAGTATTCGTCATTAAAAGTAGATGAGGTTATAAGTTATAACACAAATACCTATATGTTAAAGTATAAAACTTATTCTAGCAAAAAGAAGATGGAAGAAGATGTTAAGAAAATAGATAGATATATCTACATAAAAGAAGGTAATGATATTACTGTTTACTTAGCAATTACAACAAGTAAAGATAATATTAAAAAAATAAAAAAGATATATGATGAAGAAAATATTAAGACAAGTATTAAAAGAGTAGATATTGAAAATGAAGAGTTTATACAAAACTTAAATGAATATGAAAAGTTACTTACAGCAGCATATAGCAAGTCATCTTTAATAACAATAGAAAATCAAATTTTATCTTGTTATGAAAAGTTGGTGGTTAATGATGAATAAATTATTGATAAAAGCAATTCCAAAAGAGGAAAGACCAAGAGAAAAACTTATAAGAGATGGAGCAAAAAACATTTCTTTAGAAGATTTAATTGCAATTACTTTAAAAACTGGTACGAAGGATTATTCTTCAAAGTATTTAGCAGGTAAAATATTATCTCTTGTAAAAGATGCTAGTGAACTTAAAAATCTTACGTTAAAAAAATTAATTAGTATTAATGGAATAGGTGCAGTAAAAGCAATTGATTTTTTAGCAGCTTTAGAATTAGGAAGAAGGGTATATCAAGAAACCGTAATTGATAGTTCTTTTAAATGTAATGGAGCAGTAAAGGTTTTTAATTATTTTAAACATTTATTCATATTTGAAAAACAAGAATATTTTTACTGTTTATACTTAGATAATCATAAGAATTTAATAGATAAAAAATTACTATTTAAGGGAACTATAAACAGAAGTATAGTTCATCCAAGAGAAATATTTAAGGAGGCTTATTTAAATAGTGCATCTAGTATTATTTGTATACATAATCATCCATCAGGTGTTATATCTCCGTCTAAAGAAGATATATTAATTACTAAAAAATTGGTATCAATTGGTAAGTTACTGGGTATACCAATAATAGACCATATAATAATTGGTAAGGATGATTATTATAGTTTTTATGAAAATGATATATTGGAGGAGTAGTTATGAAAAGAAAAAACTTATATGTTGTACTTCTTTGTATATTTATATTTATCTTTTCAAATACATTATTGGTACTTGATAGAAAATATACTATTTTAGAAAACTTATTTAAAAACGTTAATAAATATATATGTTCTTATATAGATGATAGGTTATATAAAGAAGTTAAAAGTGATAATGTTATAAATTCAAGAATAAAATACTTAGAAAAAGAAAATGATGAGCTAAAGAAAAGTGTTAAGATAAAAGAAGAACATCCAAATACCATAACATCTAAAGTTATAAATCATGTATCTAATAGTTTTTATGATAGGGTAGAAATAAATAAAGGCCTTGACTATAAAATTAACGTAGGTGATGCTGTTATTAATTCATCTGGATTAGTTGGTTTTATTTCTAAGACTGGTAAAAAAGTTAGTGAGGCCAACTTACTTGTAAATGTTAATAATAATTTTAAAGTATCTGTTTTAATAGAAAATAGTGATAGTAATTTATATGGGTTATTAAGCTCATATGATAATAAAACAAAGCTATTTAAGATAACTAATATAAGAGCAAAGGATAAGATAAAAATAGGAAGTAAGGTGTATTTATCAGGGTATAATAACTCAAGTTATAAAAACATATACATAGGTAAAATAAAAGATGAAAAAGTAAGTGATTATGGTCTTACTAAAACACTTTACTTAAAATCTGATGTTGATTTTAATAATTTATTTATTTTATCAGTTGAGGTATCATAAATGATCTTAAGTATAATATCTTATTTATCCTCTTACTTTCTAACAAGTTTTTTTTCATATGCATTTAAGTATGTTATACCTTTATTTATTTTATCTACCATAATATTAATTAATAAAGCAGGCATTAGTACTAAAAAGTCATATATATTATCATTTATATTTGGTTTTATTTATGATTTAACTTTTACATCTTTTTTTATGTTTAATGCTTTTATATTCTTATTTTGTACTTATTTTATTAGAAAGTTAAATATAAATTCATTTATAAAATACATGATATTTTACATTTTATTTTCATTAATATATGTATTAATTATTTATGTAGATGTATTTTTTAACTCAAATACAAGTTTAATAAATAGTTTATATGTTTACTTTAACAGCTTATTTTTAAATTTAACATACTTTATAATTACATATTTTATGTATTTCTTAATAAATAGAATAAAGAATAAAATAAAATCATAAATTATATGGGTGATTATCTATGAAGAAGAAAAAAATAAAAAACGATATAGAAAATAAATATTCTTTTAAAAATTATTTATTTTCTTTTTTTATTAAGTCATTAATTGTTGTTATATTTTTCTTATTAGCATCTATTTACATAAATATATCAAGTGATAACAAAAAGAAATTAAAAAACATAGTTTATAAAAATAATTTATCATTCGCTAGAATTTATGGTATGTATCAAAAATACTTAGGAGAACTTATTCCTTTTAAAACTAATAATGAAACAAAAAAAGTATCAAGTGAAAGTTTTAAATATAACAGCGTAGAAAAAGAGGGTAACTTTTATCTTTTTAAAGTTGATACAGGTGAAAACATTAGTGCATTTAAAAGTGGTATTGTAATAGAAAAAAAGAAGGATAAAACGTATGGTAACATAGTAAAAATTCAAGATAAACAAGGCGTTATTATAACGTATGGGAATTTAGCTAACGTATCTGTTTTTCTATATGATTATGTTTCCAAAGATGAAATAATTGGGGTATGTGAAGAAAAGGTTTATTTAATGTTTCAAAAAAATGGAAAGTATTTAAAATATGATGAGTTTATTTAGAAAGATTAAATTATCTTATACATTATATATTTTGTTTTTTGTATCTTTAATATCAGGATTATTTAAAGATATTAGTGTTTTTTTCTTAATAATTTTTATTCATGAAATAGGTCATATAATAGCATCTATGCATTATAAATGGAATATAAAGAAAGTAGATTTTACGTTAGCTGGAGGCTTTATAACATATGAAGATGAAGTAGATAAACCGTTTAAAGAAGAGTTTATCATATCTGTATCAGGTTTTGTTATGCAGTGGATTTTTTTCTTTCTTATTTTTGTTTTATTTAAAAATAATGTTATAAATTATAAGTTATATTTTATGATAAAAAAGTACCATTTATCTATCTTCTTCTTTAATTTAATGCCGATAATACCTCTTGATGGGTCTAAAATACTACATACGATAATATGTTCTTTAACATACTATAAAAAAGCTCTTAAAATAAGCTTTATAGTATCAGTAATAAGTTTTATAGTACTTTTTTATTTATATTTGTCTTATTGTAAGGGTAATTTTGGTATGATAATTGTTTTCTTTTTTATAATTAAAAAAATAATTACGTA
Organism: Mycoplasmatota bacterium; assembly: GCA_022768045.1. Taxonomy (GTDB): domain Bacteria; phylum Bacillota_I; class Bacilli_A; order RF39; family UBA660; genus Aphodocola. Next base: position 27,835 of record JALEND010000020.1, read on the forward strand.
TTTAAATAACATTCCATATTTATATAACAAAGTACTTTTAGAAAGGTATATTAAAAAAAGAGTTTATAAGAAAAATAATTTTATTAAAAAGGGAATGCTAGAACATTTTAAAAGACAAAAAAATAATTTATTTTATAATGGAAAAAGGTATGTTAGTGAGTATAGTATTTTAAAAGAAAGGTTTGACTAATGTTTAATATTATGGTAAAATTGTAACGTTTGAATGAACTTCTTGTTCTTCAACCACACTTAAAAGGTTTAAAGTAAACAATTTATGTACCTTAAGGGTGAGTCTAAGTTTTTAAAGAAGGAGGAATAATTTATGAAAGCAGTTATTGAAACTGGTGGTAAACAATACCTAGTTGAAGAAGGTTCTGTTATCTATGTTGAAAAATTAGATTGCGAAGCTGGAAAGAAATATACTTTCGATAAGGTTGTTATGGCAGATGAAAAGATTGGTCATCCATATGTTGAAGGTGCAACAGTAGAAGCTAAGGTAGAAAAACATGATAAACAAAAGAAGATAATAGTATATCATTATTTACCAAAGAAAAAATCTCATAAAAAACAAGGTCATCGTCAACCATATACTAAGTTAACTATTACTAAGATTAATGCTTAATTGGTGATGTTATGATAAAGATAAAAGTTTGTTATGAAAACGATAAAATAAAGAACTTTAAAGTGTCTGGACATGCTAATTATGATACATATGGTAAAGACATTGTTTGTGCTTCTGTATCATCTATAGTTATTACAAGTTGTAATATGGCGTTAACACTTGATGATAAATCTATTTCTTACGTAGAAAAAGAGGGTTTAGTAAGTGTTGATATCTTAAAAGATGATGATATTATAAACAAGGTATTTGTAAATATGATTAACATGTTAAAAGAACTTGAAAATGATTATAAAACTAATATAAAATTTGTATAAAAGGAGGCGTTTGTTGATGTTAAAATTATGCATTCAATTATTTGCACACGTTAAGGCTCAAGGTTCAACTAGCAACGGACGTGATAGTGAAGGTCGTAGATTAGGCGCTAAAGCAGCTGATGGTGAATTTATAACAGCTGGATCAATAATTTATCGTCAAAGAGGTACAAAAATTTATCCAGGTACTAACGTTGGTATGGGTAAAGATCACACTTTATTTGCTAAGATTTCAGGATACGTTAAATTTGAACGTAAAGGTAGAGATAAGAAACAAGTTAGTGTTTATGAAACAAAGTAATATCATCTATATGATGATATTTTTCTTTTATAGTTGGTATTTTTAGTGTTATGTGGTAAAATTGTCTAGAGGTGTTTTTATGAAATATAACGTTGTAAAAGATGCAGATAATATTTTAAATAGTAGTTCATACTTAGTTAAAGATCCAAGTAAGTATAAAAATAAATGGCATGATTTATTTGGCAATAAAAATCCTATATGTTTAGAACTTGGTATGGGAAGAGGATCATTTATCATAGATATGGCTCTTAGTAATCCTAATATTAATTATATTGGTCTTGAGCTTGATAAGGGTCAGTGTGCAACAGCTGTTAAAAATATAAGCGGAAGAAGTATTAAGAATTTAAAAATGATATGTGCAAATGCTAATGATATTATAAGTTTTTTTGGAAAGGAAATTGATACAATTTATTTAACTTTTTCAGAACCATGGCCAAAAAAACAAGATGCTACTAAAAGATTTACTAATGTGTCATATCTAAAATTATATGATAGAATATTTAAAAAGAATAAACATATAATACTTAAGACTGATAATAAAATACTTTTTGCATCTGCAATTGAAAGTTTAAGTGATTACTGGTATACATTTGATGTAGTAAGTTTAGATTTACATAATGATGAAAGAAAAATTAAAAATATTATGACTGATTTTGAAAAGCAGTATTATAAAGAAAAAAGACAAATATATTACTTTGATGCTTCTTTTAAAGGATAGTAAAGTAAAAGGTGATAAAAAATGAATAATAAAACTAAAAAAATAATTTCAATAATAGGTGCAACAGCTATTATGACAGGTGCTTTTTCATACATAACTCCAACGATTATTAATAATGAAAAGTACGTGGATTCTGATGATAAAAACTTAAGTAATAATGACTATTTATTTATATCAGATTCTATTATATTTGATGATGATTTTAATAAAAAAGTGTTTTATGTACAAAAAAATGAAAAAGAAGAGTTTCTATCATTAAATAGTAATGTTAAAGGATATACATGTCTTGGTGTATATTCTTCTATGAGTTCTGCTGATGCCGTTTTATATAAAGTATCAAATGTTAATAATAAAATAGAATTTAAAGTACTAAGTTATGATGATTTAGAAAATAATAAATTAAATGATAATGAGAAAATATATGTTATAGATGATGCTGCACCTTCATATGTAAAAGAAAATACTTTTATACCAAGTGATAGCATTAAACAAATAGGTAGTTCTAAAGTTCTAAAGTAGTCCATAAAAGGTGGACTTTTTTAGTCTTTAATTGTATAATAAGTAGCATTTATGAGGTGAAGTATTATGAATAAGAATAAGAAGAAAACTATTTCTGTTTTACTTAGTATATCTATACTAGCTACAGTAAGTGGTACAACAGTATATGAGGTTATGAATAATAAAAATGTAAAAAGAGATGTTAATAGATTTTTTCAGTCTACTTTTTTAAGTGTTGATTATGCAGCTTTAGATGGAATTTCATATGAAGATTTTGATTATGGTAAAAAAGATTATTATGTGTTAGAAAAAAATAACAAGCTAATTATTTCTGATAAAAAGAAAGTAGATGGGTATAAGCTTTTAGGAGAGTATAATTCTACTAACTCTTGTGAAGAAGTGTTTTACTTTGGATATAGTACTGATGATGGAGAAACAACTTCATATCAAACGTTAAGCTACGATGACTTAGAAAAAGATGATCATAAAATATTTAATACTTTAGAAGAAAACGAAGTTGTAGTTATAGATGAAAATTCTCCTGATAATGTTAGTGCATACGTTCCAAAGTGTAGTATTAAAAAAATAAAATAAGATGGTGATAAAATGATTACAAATGATAAAAGAGAATATTATATGGAAGTTGATAGAAACTATTATAATGATATAAAAACAATATATAAGTATGAGGATGCTATTTGTAGTAATAGCGTTTTTTATACTGATAGTAAGAACGTAAACATAATAGAAGGTGCTGTTATAAAAAAGGGTTGCTTAAACTACTTAATAATGAAAAAAGATGGTAACTTTTTAGAGTGCGTTATAGTTAAAAGAAAAGATAATAAATTTAATAAAAAAGGGTATGTTAAAATAGAGGATAATGGTTCGTTAGCTTATTTTATAGACTTAAATAAGAAGTACTTAATAGATGCTGATTTAGCTAAATATGAATATTTTATACCTACTAATTTATTTCATAAAATCTTTAAATTATATAAACAAAATAATGAAAAAGATGAAAAGCTTAAATTTGGTAATGTGGTTTATATAAATGATTCTAATCAAATAGTTGTGCTTCAAAAAGAAAGATTTATATACACATGTCCTTTGGATTCGTTAGAACAATTTAGAGGTTTTAATAGATATTCTACTAGTGATGTGATAATAAATATAGGTGCTTTATCTAAAAATCAAGAAGAAGTATTATTAAAAAAACTCGAAAATGCTTTAACTGAAGATAAACATATTCCAAAAAAGATAAAACAAGATGTAAAAAAACTAGTTTAAATGTTGTAAAACTGTTATACTTATAGTAAAGAGGTGATATTTATATGTTCGTTGATGAAGTTGTGATGGATGTTAAAGCAGGAAATGGTGGAGATGGATGTACTGCTTTTAGAAGAGAAAAATACATACCAGATGGTGGGCCTTTTGGTGGTAATGGAGGACGTGGAGCTAACATAGTTTTTAAAACTGATTTAGGTCTTAAGACATTACTTGATTTAAGGTACAATAAACTAATTAAAGCTCCTAAGGGTGCTAACGGTATGGGTAAAAATAAAAATGGTCGTGGAGCAGAAGATGTTGTTATAAAAGTACCTTTAGGTACTACTGTAAGAGATATGGAAACTGGTCTTATTATAGCAGACTTAACTAAGAAAGATGACGTTGCTATAATAGCTCATGGTGGACGTGGTGGAAGAGGTAATACTGCCTTTGCTACTGCAACTAATCCAGCTCCTAACTTTTCTGAAAACGGAGAACCAGGAGAAGAAAAGAAGATTAAAGTAGAGTTAAGGCTTTTAGCAGACGTAGGTTTTGTTGGTATGCCTTCAGTTGGTAAGTCAACTATTTTATCTTTGATTTCAGCATCTAAACCAAAGATAGCAGCATATCATTTTACTACGTTATCTCCTAATTTAGGAGTGGTTAAAACAATTGATAATAGAGTGTTTGTAGCAGCAGATTTACCAGGATTAATTAAGGGTGCATCACTAGGTGAAGGCCTTGGTGATAAGTTCTTAAAACATGTTCAAAGAACAAGGGTAATTGCACATATAATAGATATGTCAGCACAAGAGGGAAGAGACCCTATAGAAGATTATGAAATAATTAATAAGGAATTAGAAGACTTTGATCCAAAGTTAGCTAAGAAACCTCAAGTTATAATAGCAAATAAAATGGATATAGATGGAGCTAATGAAAACTTGAAAAGATTTAAGAAAAAATATAATTTGCCAGTATATGAAACAAGTGCAATAACTAATAAAGGACTTGATAAAGCTTTAATAGCAATTGCAGATGAATTAGATAAAATAAAAGAAGAACCATTATTTGAAGAAGATGAGTTTGAATCTCACGTATTATATAAGTTTAAAAAGGAAAAACCATTTACCATTACAAGAGATAATGATATATATGTTGTAAAAGGAAAAGACGTAGAAAAATTATTTAAGATGACTAAGTTTACTGATGAAGGGGCAATTCGTTTTGCAAAGAAATTACAACATATGAGTATTGATGAAGAGCTCCTTAAGATGGGTGCAAAATATGGTGATAAAGTACAGATAATGGACTTAATATTTGAGTTTAAAGAGTAAGTGAAAAAACTAGTTTAAAAGCTAGTTTTTTTCTTTACAATACCTTTTAACATATCTTGTATTTTTATATTATTTATTATAAAATAAAAGTGAATATTAAAAGGAGGTTTGTTTTTATGGATGATAAAGATTTTATTGATGTTTCAGATGACGTAGAAACATTATCTTTTGATGATGAAATATCAGATGAAATAGATGCTATGCTAAGTCAAATTATGCCAGAAGAAAAGAAACCTTCTTCTAACTATGAGATATTAAAAGATGAAAAAGTTACGAATAAAAATAGTTTAGATGTATATGTACCTTCTATTAAAGACTTTAATATAAAAAGTGAAAGAACACATAAAATAGTAAAAAAAGTTATGATTTATTCTATAATTTTCATACTATTTACATTTGAGTTTTTTATAAATAAAGCAGGTACTGAGCTTAATAATTTAAGAATATATGCAACTAATAATAATCCTATAATGATAGTTCAAAATAATAAGTATGGATTTATAGATGATAAGGGAAATACGCTTGTTAATCCTAAGTATAGTTATGCAACAAATTATGTTAATGGTTATGCGATTATAAAAGATGCAACTAATTTACCTTTAATAATTGATAAAACAGGTAAGGAAATAGTTAAAACAGGTACTTATTTTACTTTATATAGAGCAGGTAGTGATATTATTGCAAGTAAGTCTACTAGTGATGGTTTAAAGTATGGAATACTTGATTCTAATTTAAATGTAAAACTTAAGTTTACGTATGATTTAATTTCATACCAAGATGATACTTATACTTTTGTAAAAGATAACGTTGTTGGTATTTTAAATAACGACGGAAAAGAAATATATTCTTATAAGTTATCTGATACAGATGATAAAGTAATAAATGTAACAGTATCATCAGTAGATAAAAAAAGAACTTCTTACGGGGTTGTTAAAGTTAATGGTTCATCAGTAATAATTAATATGACAACTGGTAAGGTAGCTAAAACTCCTACGTTAAATAATATTACTGTTTTAGATAATAATGTTTTTTATGAAGAAAAAGAAAACGGTAAGAAGGAGTATTATTACATAGAAAATGATAATATAATAGTTGATTCTATATCATATGTTAACTTGTCTATGAATTCTATAGAAGCGGGTGTTTTAAAGGGCATTAATAATGATTTTACGTATGAGTTTATTAGTACAGCAACAAAAGAGCAAGTAAGTAAAAAATTATCTAATGAAGATGCTTATTTTGGAGAAAACGTATTTATATATAAAACATATGATTATAAGAAGAATAAAGTATCATTTAACCTAGTTAGAAATGGTAAAGTATTTAAGACGATATATGATATAAAAGGAATAAAACAACCATTTAAAAATGGCTTTGCAATAGTAGAATATGATGATAATAAATATGGATATTTAAATGAAGAAGGTAACTTCTTAAATGATGTTCATTACATAGAAGCTAAATCATTTGATTCATATGGAGATGCAGTAGCTAAAATGGATACTGGTTATGGTGTTATAAATAAAAATGGTAATGAAGTTCTTAAGTTTAAGTATAGTAAAATAAAAGAGGCAAATGAAAATTATAAAAAGAATTCATACAGTGATAAAAATACGGCATATTATGCAGCAAGTATAGATAATTATTACAGCATATATGATAAAAAGGGTAAAAAAATTAATTCTAATAATTATTTAGATGTAATATTTAATGATTCTTATCCAGTACTTAAAGTATCAAGTAATGGTAATACATATATTTACATTGCAGAAAGTGATAGTAAAATAAATATAGATGATTTAAATACTAATTATAAGGCGTATAAAAATTACATAGTAATAAATAATAATTATTATAACTATGATGGTAAACTTATTTATGTTAATAAGTCTCGTAGTACGGAAGGAAGCTAAAAATGGATGAAAATTTAGAAATGTTAGATGTTTCTGATAATAAAGAAGAAAAGAAAAAAGATTACTTTATGAATTTTATTATGATATCATTAATAGTCTTAGTAGTATTATTTATAATAGTTTATTTCTTTGGTTATAATTTTTTAAAACCATATATAAAGGTGTAATTATGAGGAAGTTAATAAAAATAGTAGCAGATATTATTATATTAGTATGTGTTATAGGACTTTATGTTCTAGCAGCTAAGTTTATATACACTAACTTTAGAGAAAGAAAAAGAAAAGAAATAACTGATGGAATAATAGATAAGATAGATAAAAAAATAGATGATATTAAAAAAGAAGATAATAGTCTTCAAACAGAGGCTGATGTAAAATATAATGGAACTCATTATACTGTTCTTGGTAAATTAAATATCAAGAAGATTAATTTTTATCAACCAATATTAAAAGAAAAGACCAGTTACGCATATAATGTATCTGTTGTAAAAATAAAAGGTCCAGACTTAAATGAAGAAGGTAATTTTGTTATAGGTGGACATAATTACATGAGAAAAGTATTCTTTATGAAGATTAATAAACTAACTAAGGGTGATGTAATAAACATTACTGATTTAAATGGAAGAAGTATTAATTATTATGTATATGAATATAAGGTAACTTCTGCTGATGATTCTTCTTACTTAAAAGATATAGAAGATGGAGGAAAATACATTACTTTAGTTACATGTAATTATGGTGGTAAAGAAAGATACATAGTAAAAGCTAAGGCAAAATAAAAAAACGTTTTATAACGTTTTTTTTGGTAGTTCATAAATGTTTTTAGTCTTTTTAGGTGCAATTATTATTCTACATGGTTTAACTTCTTTATAAACCTTTATTATATTGTCATTTTTATCAGTAGCAACAACATCTATTTTATCTAACATAAAGAATGTATGAATAGATTTACAATTTCTAAATAAAAGACAGTAATTAATGTTTTTTTTAAACATTAAACCAAATAATCTATCTTTAAAACTTTTAGCTTCCTTTACCTTTAAATTATTAAAATTTAGCATACTATCACCATACTCATATTATCATATTAATTTTAAAAAGTTAAGTATTTAAATATCATTAGTTCTGTATATAAAAATAAATTGCGATAACTATAGTATAGTGATTGACAAATTGTTAAAAAAAATATAAACTATAAGTATATAAAATAAAGTAGGGTGATTTTAAATGAATAAATTAAATAATAGAGGTCAAGCTTTAGTAGAGTATGTATTAATTATTACACTTATTGTTGTTGTTGCTATAAGTGCTGTTAAAATATTTGGAGGTCGTTTAAAAGATTCTATTACTAAGACCTCATGTGAGCTAATTGGTGAAAAGTATCAAGAAGGTAGTAAAGCAGGAGAAGGAACATGTAAATAGGCCATCTAGGTCTTTTTTTGTACAAAGGAGGAAATATATGTCTAAAATATTAAAATCAAGTGGTAGAGGTAGTTTAATTGTTTTATCAGGACCATCTGGTTGTGGTAAACAGTCTGTATGTGAAAGATTAAATGAGTATAATAATAATTTTTGGGTATCGGTATCTTGTACTACTAGAAAGCCTAGATTAGGTGATGAAGATGGTATTACGTACTATTTTATAAGTGAAGAAGAATTTAAAAAGAAAATAGATAATGATGAATTCTTAGAGTATAATTATTATAACGGAAATTATTATGGAACGCTAAAAGCTAATATAGAAAAATATTTAGAAGAGGGTGTAGATGTTATATTAGAAGTAGATGTTAATGGTGCTCTTTCTATTAAACATAAGATAAAAGAAGCTATATTTATCTTCTTAATGCCACCTACTATGAAGGATTTAATATTAAGACTTAAAAAAAGAGGTTCTGAATCTAATGATAAAATAATTTCAAGATTTAAAACTGCATATAATGAAATAAATGAAGTATCTAAGTATAATTATGTTATTGTAAATGATGAAGTAGATAATGCTGCTAGAAAGATGAATTCTATAATAGAAGCACAAAAATGCATGGTAGATAGAATAGAAGAAGTATATTTAGATAACCCAGAAGAAGAAATTCATGAGTTATTAATAGATAATAAAGAGTTTATAAATAAAGATACTATTATTTAAAAAGTAATGTTACATTACTTTTTTTGTTTTTTTAAAATAAAAAAATGTTATAATAATAAAGAATAGGAGATGATATATTATGAAGTATGAAGGCCTTACTAAATCTGAGGTAAAAAAAAGAATAGATAGTGGTAAAGTTAACTATGATACTACAACTCCTAGCAAAAGCATAAAACAAATATTATTAGAAAATACAGTTACATTATTTAACTTTATTAACATAGTACTTGGTGTTGCAATAGTACTTGTTGGATCATATAAGAATTTACTTTTTTTAGGTGTTGTTATATGTAATACATTAATTAGTTCAATACAAGAAATACGAGCTAAAAAAATGGTAGATAAATTATCTGTTATATCATCTTCAAAAGCTAGCGTAATAAGAAATGGTAAAAAAGAAAAGATACACATAAATGATATAGTAGTAGATGATATTATTCTTTATGAGTTAGGTAATCAAGTTGTTGTTGATTCTGTTATACTAGAAGGGACATGTGAAGCTGATGAATCATTTATAACTGGTGAATCTAAAATGATTATTAAGAAAAAAGGTGACATGTTATTATCTGGTAGTTTTATAGTAAGTGGTAATGTTACATCAAAAGTTGTTCACGTTGGATTAGATAATTATACTTCAATAATATCACGTGATGCTAAGAAGATAAAAAAAGATATATCATCAGAGATAATGCGTTCTTTAAAGAAGATAGTAAAATATGTATCTATTGCACTTGTTCCAATTGGTGTTTTATTATTACTTAGACAATTTTCAATAGATGATAATACCACTCAAAACGCCGTTACAACGGTTGTTGCGGCTTTAATAGCCATGATACCAGAAGGCCTTATTTTATTAGTATCAACTGTACTTGCTATAAGTGTTTTAAAATTATCTAAGTATAATGTTTTAGTACAAGATTTATATGCCGTTGAAACGTTAGCTAGAGTAGATACACTTTGTCTTGATAAGACTGGAACACTTACTGAAGGTAAGATGGAAGTAAAAGAAATTATTCCAGTTAACGATAATAAGATATCCGAAATAGATGAAATATTAAACTTAGTTGCAGCATCATCAAGTGATAATAACTCTACTATTAATGCAATTAAAGAAAAATTTAATATGGGTACTAATATTAAATACATAGATAAAATACCTTTTTCTTCTGATAGAAAATATTCTGGTGTTATATTAAAAGATAAATCATATATAATAGGAGCTCCTGAGTTTGTGTTAAAAAACCATTATAAAAAATATAAAGAAATAATAGAAGAAGGATCATTAAATAATAGAGTACTTGCCTTAATAGAAACTGATGTTGTAAAGAATTATGAAATAAAAGGTAAAATAAAAGTACTTGGTTTTATTTTTATAAGAGATAAGATAAGAAAGACTGCTTATGATACGATAAAGTATTTTAAAGAGAATGACGTTGATTTAAAAATAATTTCTGGTGATAGCAAAGAAACAGTTTCATCTATTGCATCAAGACTAGATATTAATATTAAAGGTACTATTGATGCATCTTTAATATCAAAGGACATGGACGTAAATAAAATAGTAGAAGAAAACACTATTTTTGGACGTGTTAAGCCAGAACAGAAAAAATTATTTATTAGTGCTTTAAAAAGAAATGGACATGTTGTTGCAATGACTGGTGATGGTGTTAATGACGTATTAGCACTTAAAGAAGCAGATTGTGGTGTTGCAATGAATAGTGGAGCAGATGCAGCAAGAAACATATCAGAAATTGTTCTTCTTGATTCTAATTTTGATTCCATGCCTAAAATAGTAATGGAAGGAAGAAGAACAATAAATAACGTTGAAAGATCAGCTACATTATTTTTATCAAAAACTATATACGCATCACTTCTTGCTTTATTATTCTTATTTATAAATTATGCATATCCTTTCATACCTATACAAATGACTTTAATAAATAGTTTAACTATAGGTATACCGGCCTTTATACTTGCATTAGAACCAAATAAATCAAGAATTAAGGGTAAGTTTTTAGTAAATGTAATAAGTAAGGCTATTCCAAGTGGTATTACAACTGTTGTAAATATTTTGCTCTTAGTTTTACTAGCAAGTTTATTAAAGCTTCCTACTGAGCAAACATCAACATGTGCAGTTATTATAACGGCATATACAGCACTTCTTCTTATATATAGAATAAGTAAGCCACTTAACTTTCTTAGAACGTCTTTGTTAGTATTATTAACTTCTATATTTGTATTAGCTTTTATCATTCCAGCAGGAAGAGAAATATTTTCACTTAAGATTTTAAGTGTTAATTCATTATTAGTATTAATACCATTAATGTATTTATCAACTAGGTTATTTAAAATACTTTCAACAATGATTGGTTATGTAATTGATAAAAAGAAGAAGTGGTTTATGTAAAAAAATAAAAGGAAATTTGTAAATTAAATTTCCTTTTGTTATACTATTTATTAAAAGAAGGAACTAAATATGGAAAACTATGAATTATATACTAAAGATTATATTAAAAAGACTATAAAAATAAATCATGCTGATATAAAAAAGATATTTTCTTTATCTAATGAAAAACTAGATTTATTAATAAAAGAAGAAAATATAAATGAGTATTTATATGTATTAGCATTGTACATTATTCAAAATAAAATGTTATACCCATTATATTTAGATAAGGCAACATATATAAAAGATAAATTATTTTATATACAAAAGATAGATGAAATAGTAAGAAATAACATAAGTGAAAAAGAAAAATTAGCTAACGATAAACATCCTAACTATAAATATAATTACAAAATAGATACTGAATTATTAGAATATATTTTAAGTGGTATAAACAAAAATTATAATAGTTTTCAAAAAGTAATTTACTATTATTTTGCATGCTGTAATATATTTAACACTGATTCAAAACTAAATTATTTATCACAAATAAATCCATATCTTGCAGGAAAATATAGACTTCCGTTTGATAATTTATATAGAATAAACTTAGATAATAATGATGTGGCTTGTTTTGAAATAGTAGAAATAATTAAAGCACTAGCTAAAAATGAAGGCATGATAGTTTTAGATGATAACATATCTAATTATGGTACAAGACATCATGTTACATTTGAAGGAGTACTTGATAAAACATATATAAAACTTGATCCATTAAATAATGTTAAACCATATAATGACATGATAGGAGTTAAGAAGAATATGCCATATAATGGAATATATGTTAAGAAAGAACAAACGTTAGACTCTGTAATACAAAATGTGTATGAAGATGTACAAAAAAGGTTTTTAAAAACTAATAATAAAAGGTTTACAAACAAAAATATAAATGATGTTTTAATAGATATTAATAGAATAAACATAGATAAAGATGTTAAAAAATCTATTAAAGATATTATACTTATGATTAATAATTTTAAAACTAAAAAGATAGAGTATTATACAGAGATAATAAGAAATAAACAAAGTATATTTAATAAGACAAATGGCAATGTAAAAGTAAGTGTTATTTTAATAAATGATGATAAGTATACGTTTAGTGCAATTTTATCTACTAATTCTAATTTTTATATAAAAATAGATGAAGATAAAATTTCATTAATAAATAAAGAAGAATTAGTAAAACAAATAGAAAATGATAATATAATTATCTCTAGAAATAGATCTTCTAATAAAGAAAAAATGTATAATTTTATTGATGGTATAGATAAAAATATACAAGTAAAAAATAACTTAAGAGCATGTAATAACTTATTTCCTAAGTTAC
>JALEND010000023.1 GCA_022768045.1 Mycoplasmatota bacterium
AGGTATTACTAAGGAAATATTAAAAGAAGCATTAGAACAAGCTAAAAAAGCTAGACTTGAAATATTAAAAGTAATAGCAAAACAAATAAAAGAACCAAGAAAAGAAGTTAGTAAATATGCTCCAAAAACTCTTACATTTACTATAGATCCTGCAAAGATAAAAGATGTTATTGGTAAAGGTGGAGAGATGATTACTAAGATAATCTTAGAAGCATCAGGTGTTGAAACTGTAACTGATATGAATGCTGTTAAAGTAGATATAGAAGAAGATGGAAGAGTAATAATTTATCATACTGATCAAGAAATAATAAATAAAACTGCTGACATGATTAAAAACGTTGTTAAAGAAGTAGAAATAGGTAAAATATATAATGGTAAAGTAGTTAAAGTAATAGATGAATTAGGTTGCTTTGTTGAGTTATGGGAAGGTTGTGAAGGCTTAGTACATATTTCTCAATTATCTGATAAGAGAGTTGCTAAAACTTCTGATATTGTTTCAGAAGGAGATGAAATAATAGTTAAAGCAACAGGATTTAAAAATGGTAAATTAAACTTATCAAGAAAAGAAGTTTTAGTAAAAGATAAGATTAAAGATGAAGAACCTTCAAAGAAGAGAGAAAGTAAGAAAGAAGAAAATACTGAAAAGTAAATTTTCTTCTTTTTTTGTTCAAATAAAAAAAATAGGAAAGTTATTTTCCTATTTTTTAACATCTAATATAACTGGTAGTATTATAGGTCTTCTACCTGTTTTATCATAAACGAAAGTTAATACGTTAGATATAACTTCACTTTTTAAATCATTATAATTAACTTTTTGTTTACTTAGTTCTTTATTAACAGTTGTTGTTGCAACATATTCTATTTGTCTTAGTAATTCTTCATTTTCATTTACTAGTACAAAACCACGGGTAGTAATATTTATTCTACCTAATAGTTTATGAGTTTCCATGTTAATATTACATATAGCAACTAAAATACCATCATTTGCCATTATCTTTCTGTCTTTAATAACAACGTTTCCTATGTCACCAATTCTATTACCATCAACATATATATCATCTGCAACTATGCTTTTAACTTTTTTAATACCATTTTTAGATAATGATAAAACATCACCATTTTGCATTAAAAACGTATTTTCCTTTGGTATACCACAATCAATAGCTATATCTTGATGTCTTTTTAACATCCTATATTCACCATGTATAGGCATAAAATACTCTGGATCAATTAATCTTATCATCAGTTTCAATTCTTCTTCGTTAGCATGTCCTGATGTATGTAATTCATTTTCTGAATTATTTATAAATACTTCTACACCTTGTAAATATAATTGATTAATTGTCTTAGCAACTGATGCATTATTACCTGGAATAGGATTTGATGAAAATACAACAGTGTCATCTGGTCTTAATTTTATTTGTTTATGTGTTCTATTAGCAATTCTAGATAAAGCAGCAAGTGGTTCTCCTTGAGATCCTGTACATAAAAGACATACTTCATCTACTGGCATTGTATTTGCAACTTCTGGTGAAATAAAGATGTTATTATCTTTAATATAGCCACCTTCTATTGATATTTCAATATTATTTTCCATACTTCTACCAAATAGAGCAATTTTTCTGTTATTTTTTCTACAAGTTTCAACTATGTGTTTTAATCTATAAATATTAGATGCAAATGTTGCAATTATAATTCTTCCTTTAGTTTTTTCAAATATTTCTTGAAGTCCTTCTTCTACCTTTGATTCACTAGCAGAAAAACCAGGTGATAAAGCATTTGTTGATTCACTCATAAGTAACTTAACTCCTGATTTACCAGTATCACTCATTTTATGAATGTTACTCATTGGACCAATAGGTGTTAAATCAAACTTAAAATCTCCTGTTTCAACTATTTTACCATTTGGTGTATTAATTATAATTCCATGTGAATCTGGAATAGAGTGGGTTGTTGCAAAAAATTCAACACTTAAATGTTTAAATTTAACAACTGTATCTTCATTATATACTTTTAAATTATCATAACTAATGTTTTTATCTTGTAATTTTCTTTTTATAAGACCGCAAGCCTGATTAGGTGCATAAATAAATGGAATATTAACTGTTTGAAGTAAAAACGTAATACCTCCAATATGATCTTCATGACCATGAGTTATTATTAATGCTTTTATCTTATCTTCATTTTTCTTTAAAAAAGAAAAATCAGGAATTACGTAATCAATACCCATTAATTCATCTTTAGGAAACATAACTCCAGCATCGATAATAACTATTTCATCTTCATGCATAACGCAGTACATATTTTTTCCGACTTCTCCTAATCCACCTAAAGCTACTACTAGCGTCTCATGATTATTATTTAAATTTTTCAAATTCTAAATCTCCCTTCTTAAATTAAATAACGAAAAAGAATTAACGAAAATAATTATACTATTTTTTTGCCTTTTTGTCTATTATTTGGTATAATTTTTTGTGTTATCAGGAGGATGTTATGCAGTTAAAAGACATGATAATGATATTATTAGAAGTAATAGAAAACAATTTTGATTTAGAAGAAAGTAATGATTATAAGACGTTTATATCATCTTCTATAAGTTTTCTAAAAAAAGATAAAGAGTTTACTAAGCTATTACCATCAAATGATAAAAAAGATGTGGAACGCTTAATAAAATTAAGTGATGAGTTAAATGAATTAAATAAAGTATTTAAAGGAAAATCTCTAGAATATATTTGCAGTTTTATGTTTAAAAATAATGAAAAAATACTAGGTGATGAAAAAAATAAAAATGAAACTAATAAAATGTTAAATTATAATTTTTTTATAGAAGATATAGATTATGTAAAAATAAGTGATAATATTTATACTGATTGTAAAAACAGAGGTATTGAAAATGATGTATTAAAAATGAAGGCGTTTTTAAAAATATGTAACTTGTTATCATTATTTTGCTTAGATAATAAAAATATTAATGATGTAAATAAAATACTTAAATTAAATGATATATCAAGAGAGATAAATAAAGAGTTTGCTGAGCATAGAAATACTAAAAAAACAAGTTTGTTTGGTATGCTTTATGGTTATGAAAACTTAATAAAGGAAAATGATTTAAATATTAAAAGCAAAGATTTAAAATTATTAAAGGAATTAGTTGATGAAGATGGTCCATTTAAAGGCCTTACTAAAAAGGAAATTGTAGAATTATTATACAGCTACATAATGTTAAATAATAGAGCTTGTGACTTAGTAAGTACAGATCCTAATTATATATTTAAAGATTTAAGCCCAGTATCAGAAATAATAAAAAGAAGAACAAAAGAAAAACAAAATGGAAAACAAATTATTTTATCATTAGCAAATAATAAAAATTCTTTTAAGTTTAATAACCAGTCTAGTAGATATAAATAAAGAAATTATAGATTAGTTTCTTTTTTTTTGTTATAATTAATAAAGGTGATATATATGGGAATATTTAATAAAATAAAAAGCGTATTTAAAAAAGAAGATAAAACAGTTAATACTTATGATAAGGGACTTTCTAAAACAAGAAAAAGTTTTGTAAATAAGTTAGCTAACTTATCAAAAGAGTATGATGAGATAAATGATGATTATTTTGAAAGTCTAGAAGAACTTTTAATTAATGCTGATATTGGAGTTAAAACCGTAATGGATTTTATGGATAAACTACAAAGAAGAGTTAGTAAAGAAAAAATAACAAATCCAGAAGAGTTAATTGAAATAATAGTTGATGAATTATTTATAATATATGTAGATGATGATATTTTATCAAATAAAATTAATTACAATGAAGATGGACCAACTGTTATACTATTTGTTGGAGTAAATGGTGTTGGAAAAACAACTACAATAGCAAAACTTGCATCTAAGTTTAAAAAAGAAGGTAAAAAAGTATTATTGGTTGCTGCAGATACATTTAGAGCAGGTGCCGTAGAACAGTTAAATACATGGGGAGAAAAATTAGGTTGTGCTGTTGTAAGCGATACAAATACAAAAGATCCTGCAAGTGTTGTTTATAAAGGGTTAGAAAAGGCCGTAAAAGAAGAGTATGACATGGTTTTAATTGATACAGCAGGTAGACTTCAAAATAAGGTTAACTTAATGAAGGAATTAGAAAAAATAAATAGTGTAGGAGATAAGATAATAAAAGGTGCTCCTCATGAAACATTCCTTGTAATAGATGCAACAACTGGTCAAAATGGAATTAGTCAAGCTAAATCATTTAAGGAGATTACTAATTTAACGGGTATTATATTAACAAAGTTAGATGGTACAGCAAAAGGTGGTATAGTTTTAGCAATAAAAGAAGAAGTTGGAGTACCAGTAAGATATATTGGTTTAGGAGAAAAAGAAGAAGATTTAACTGATTTTGATATAGAAAAATATATATATGGATTATTTAAGGATATGATGTAGTTATGCAAAAAAGGGATTATTTAATTATTTTATATGATTATTATGGAGAACTGCTTAGTGAAGATAATAAAAAGTATTTTGAAGATTATTACTTTGATAATTTATCTTTATCTGAGATAGCAGAAAATAATAACATAAGTAGAAATGCAGTTCATAAACATATAAAAACTAGTGAGACAAAGTTGAATTACTTTGAAGAAAAATTATTATTATATAAAAAAAATATGGAAATGAAAGAAAAGATTAATAATATTAAAGATGAAAATATTAAAAAAATAATAGAAAATATATTGGAAGGATGATATAATCATTATAATAAAGAGGTGTTTTATATGGCTAGTAAAAAAGAAGAAAATGAAAAGAGTAAAAACAAGGTAGGAAGACCTAAGAAAAAATATGGTGTTGAAACTTTAATGAATAATAAAAAAAGTTTTAAAGTTGATAATACAAATGTTGTAGTTGATAAACACATAGATCCATTACTTTTAATTGCAGCTGGTCTATTAGCAATTTGTACAGTATTATATATATTCGTTAAAATTTATAATTAATATAAAACTAGATTATATCTAGTTTTTTTGTTATAATTAGAAAAGGTGATATATATGTTTGAAAGCTTAACAGAAAAATTAGAAAATGCTGTAAATAAAATAAAAGGTTATGGAAAAATTACTGAGGATAACATAAGTGAAGCTTTAAGAGATGTTAGATTAGCTCTTTTAGAAGCTGACGTTAACTATAAAGTAGTTAAAGAATTTACTAATAACGTAAAAGAAAAAGCTCTTGGTGAAGAGGTAAAAAAGAGTTTAAAACCTGGTGATGTATTTTTAAAAATATTAAAAGATGAGTTGTTAAAACTACTAGAAAGTGAAGATAGTGAACTTTCTTTAAACTCAAATCCAAGTATAATAATGTTAGTGGGACTTCAAGGTAGTGGTAAAACAACTACAATTGGTAAACTTGGAAATTTGCTTAGAAAGAAAAATAAGAAGAAACCTATGTTTATAGCAGCTGATGTATATAGACCTGCTGCTATAGAACAACTTAAGACACTTGGTAAAGAATTAAATATAGAAGTCTATGAAGAAGGTAAAAAAGATGCTGTTCAAATAGTTAAAAACGGACTTTCTTATGCAAAAGAAAATAATTATGATTTAGTACTTATAGATACAGCAGGAAGATTACATGTTGATGAAAAATTGATGAAAGAATTACAAGATATAAATGATGCAGTAAAACCAGATGAAATATTATTAGTAGTAGATGCTATGATAGGTCAGGATGCTATAAATGTTATTAATGGATTTAATTCATCACTTAAATTAACAGGTACAATATTAACTAAGATGGATGGAGATACTAAAGGTGGAGTTGCGCTTTGTGCTAAACACTTAACAAATGTGCCTATTAAGTTTATTGGTACATCAGAGAAACTAGATGGATTAACAACTTTTGATCCAGAAAGAATGGTATCTAGAATACTTGGTAATGGAGATATTATGTCTATAATAGAAAAGGCTGAATCTGTTATAGATGAAGAAGAAGCAATGGGTACCGTTAAAAAAATACAGTCTGGTAAGATGGATTTAGATGATTTTTTATCGCAACTTAGACAAGTAAAAAAACTAGGACCATTAGAAAACTTAATTAAATTAATTCCGGGTGCTAGAAAATTAGGATTAAATAATATACATGTAGATCCAAAGGAGTTTTCTAAGTTAGAGGCTATGATCTCTTCTATGACTTTAAAAGAAAGAAAAAATCCTAGCATTATAAAATCATCTAGAAAACAAAGAATAGCTAAGGGTAGTGGAACTAGTGTACAAGACATTAATAAACTTTTAAATCAATTTGATCAAATGAAAAAGATGATGAAAATGATGAAAAATGGAAATTTTAAAATGCCATTTTAATATGTATAGATTATAAAATGTTTTTAACAGATGCTATCAATCATGAACAAGATTTATATGAAAAAACGTGTGAAATATTATTAAATTTTAAAATAGAAAAAAATTAATAAATATAAGCTATAAACCTATTCAAACATTTAAAATTCTCATATTATAAAGTGATAAGGGGGATTTTAAATGTTTTTTAATAATAAGTGTTGCCAAAACTCATGGCAACAAGAATGCTGTTGTAACCAAGATCCATGCGGATGTGATCCAATAATTGAACAACCAATTGAAAGATGCATTGAAAGAAATATATGCCATAAAGTAGAACATGTATGTCCAATACATACAAGAGTTATAAATAATCACATAATAGAGCATACATATAGACCAGAATATACTTGTTCTGAAGAAAACACTATAACAAATATAGATCCAGGTTGCCCAGGACAAAATTTTTAAAGAAGGTATTTAAATATATCTTCTTTTTTTAATTTATGGTATAATAATTAAGATAATATAGGGAGAAAAAGTTATGGGTAATATGAATGAATTTTATAATCAAGATAAAGAATTATTTAATTACTTTTGTGAAAGTAGAGGAGTTAGAGGATTTTTAGAGAAAAATATTTTTAATAATCCTATTTTAATAAAAGAAGTTGTAGAAAAAACATATCCTAATAATGAAGAGAATAAAGATGCGTTTAAAACTTATTTAGATAAGAATGGATTAGGTGAGATTGTAGATACTCAAATTATATTTAGTAAATTTATGGAAAAACTAAATAGAAAAGAAGAATATAATATATTAGTAAAAGCAAGACTTGAATCAGATAGTGATGGTTTAACTAGAATTGCTGCCGAAAGAACTCATAAAATGATAGTTGGAAGTGATGAAGATACTACTTTAATAGAACTAGCTTATGAATTATTAGCTAAGTATTATTGTACTGATGATTTATTTAAACTTGCTAGACGTAATGACAGCTTAAAAGATAGAAAAGAAATAGGTAATTATGTAAATATCTTTTATTCAAACATAAATAAAAATGGAAAAAATAACATGAAAGAGTTAACTAAATTAGCTAAAAAACTTCAAGAAAAATTAATTTTTAGTAGTGAATTATCAAATGAAGATATAGCTAAATTACATTCATTTAATGATACATTAGCTAAAATGGATTCTTATAAATCATTACAAGGTGATGATACTTTAACAGAGCAAAAAACTAAAATTATGTAAAAAGTTGTAAAAAATTGTAAATTCTATTGATATTACTATTTATTTAGTGGTATTCTATTAATAAGGGAGAGTGATATTAGTGATTTATCCATCAATAGATAAACTACTTACTAAAGTTGGATCAAAATATCTACTTGTTCATATTGCTGCGAGAAGAAGTAAAGAAATTTCTGAAACAAAGCATTATCAAATGAGTGAAGAAAAATATAAATCTAAAAAGAATATTGGAAGAGCTTTAGAAGAAATAATGGAAGACCTAATACGAGTAGATTAGTATTGGTTTTTTTTATTTAATATGAAAATATAAAAATTAAAATAATTTTTGTTCATTGTTAGGGGGAATATATGAAAATAGTAAAATTTAAAAAAACATCAAAAGATAAATATAAAGTATATTTAGATGATAATTCATGTATTAGTTTATATGAAGATGTAATAATAAATAATAATCTTCTTTTAACAAAGGAAATAGAAAAAAGTAAAATAGAAGATATAATAAAACAAAATAATAAATATAACTTATATATGATGGCATTAAATTATATATCTATTAGGGTAAGAAGTAAAAAGGAAGTTATAACTTATCTAGAAAAAAAAGGTGCTTATTTAAAAGACATTGATAATACAATAGAAAGATTAACTAAAGAAGGATATGTAAATGATTTTTCTTATGCAAAAGCATATGTAAATGATCAAATGTTATTATCACCATCTGGTCCTTATAAGATAAAAAGTAATTTAATAAAAAATGGTGTATCTAGTGATATAGCTCTTGAAGTAATAGAAGATATAGATAATGAGTTATTAAGAGAAAAACTATATAATTTAATTGGTAAACAAATAAGAATTAAAAAGGGAAGCAAAAATGAAATAAAAATGAAATTACTTAATTATTTTATTAACTTAGGTTATGACAAAAACATGATTTTAGATGAATTAGGTAAGTATGAAATAAAGACTGATACAAATAGATTAACTAAGGAGTATAGTAAAATATTTAATAAGTATAGTAAAAAATATAAAGGTAATGAACTTGATTATTTTATAAAAGGAAAGTTATTATCTAAAGGGTATAGTTTAGATGAAATAGAAAAAATAAAAAAGGATTTTTAAAAATCCTTTTTTTATTTACTAGATGATGTTGTAGTTGTAGTAGTTGTTGTTGTAAGAGAATTTTCTACATAATCATTATAAGCTTTTTTTAGATATTTATCTTTTATGTTTAACTTATATTTTTCTCTTAAAGCTTTCATAGCTTTAGCTGTTATAGTAGTATCATTTTCTTTTTTATCATCAACTATTTTTTCTATTATTGTACTTTTTGATTTTTCAAAAGAAGGTTTTTCTTTTTCACCAGTCTTTTTAATTATATGATAACCATAAGTTGTTTTAACAGGTTCAGTAGTGTATTCATCAACACTTAGCTTGTAAGCAGCTTCTTCAAATGCTTCAACCATATCTCCAGTGTTAAAGTATCCTAAGTTACCACCATCTTTTTTAGATTCATCATCATCAGAATATTTTTTAGCAAGTTTTGCAAAATCTTCTCCGTTTTTTAATTTTTCAATAATTTCTTCAGCTTTTTTCTTAGCTTTTTCTTTATCTGCATCAGTTGCATTTTCATCTACTGATATTAATATATGACTAGCTTTAATATCACCTTTAATGTTGTTATCATAATAACTTTTCATTTCACTATCAGTTATATTTTTCTTAATGTAAGCTTCAACAACTTTTTCTTGTTTTGATTGTTGTATTAATATATTTTTTAACTCACTATCATCAGAAATACCATAATTACTTAAGAATGTTTTATAGCTTTTACCATAACTACTTTTATAGCTCTTAACTGTTGCTTCTGCAGTTTTTTTCATTTCATCAGTTGTTTTATATTCTTTATCTAATATGTATTCATCTATCATACTAGTTAATATACTTCTTCCACCTTGAGTTTTAAGTTCACTATATAACTCATCAGCTGTAATTACCTTACCATTTAATTTTGCAACTATATCGTCACCCTTAGATGTTTTTGTATTCTTAGTAGATACAAAAATTAAAACTATTAATAAGATTGCTATTATAACAACGCCTCCAACAATTAATTGTTCTAAAGTTAAGTTGTTAAACCAAGCTTTAAATCCTTTTTTATTCTTCTTTTCCTTTAGCATAGCTTCGTATGTATCAACTACTTGTCTTGTTTTAACTTCTTTTTTTTCTTCTACTTTTTTACTTTTGCTTTCTACTTTTTTAGAAGTTTTATTATTACTTTTTGCTTTAGTAGTTGTCTTTTTTTTAGCTTCACTTTTTTTCTTTTGTTCTGCCATTTTATCATATCCTCCTATAAGTTTTACTTATATATCATAGCAAATTCTAGTATAAAACACAACTTTTTTTATAAAACATAATCACACTTTTTATGTTATTACCATATTATACTTTGAAAAGACAAAAAGGAGGAATGAATTATGGGAAATAATTATGCAACTGGTGCTGGAATTATATTAGTATTATTTATCTTATTAGTAATCATAATAGGTGCTTACGTTTAATAAATAAGAAAAGGAGGTTTTTAAAATGGCATGTTGTTCAAATGCTACTACAACTAATACTTGCAATACTGCTTGTCATAAACGAGGTATGAATGGCTTCTTATTAGTTATAGTTTTATATATTTTATTAGCAATAATAATTGGATCAGCAATTTGTTAATAAAAGAAAATAATTGCAAAGAAACTAGAGAGAAATTTCTAGTTTTTTTCTACAGCAAAAAAGTAAGTTTACACCTGCTTTTACACAGAAAAGTAAAATTCTTGACGGTGGGGGGTATTATGATATTATAAACATGTAAAATAAAGGAGGAATTAATATTATGGAAAATGAAGTAAGTAAGAAAGAAAGAAAAGAACAATCAGATGATAAATTAGTAATGGAATATGTTGGGAAAAAATATCCAATAATAAAGAATAAGAAATTTTCTGTACCAGCCTTTTTCTTTGGATATTTATATACTGCGTATAGAAAGTATTATTCATTAACTTTTATTATACTTTTGATTAATTTTTTATCTGCTTTATTTATAAAGTTTGCTAAACTTAATGATGTTACTCTTGCAGTTGTTTCTGTTGTAATAACTATAGTAGTGGATCTTGTAGTTAGTTTTAATTTTAATAAATGGTACTTAAAAAATGCAGAAAAAAGAGTTCAAAAGATAAAAGAAGATAATCCTTCATTAAGTGAAAATGATTTAGTTATGTTATGTAGTAAAAAAGGTAAACCAAGCATTGGAATTTCAATAATTTGTTTATTAGCTTACTCTGTATTTATTAGTATTATAAGAACGGTTATAGGTTCTTAATAATAAATTAAAAAATAATACGAGTTTATTAAAACTAGTAAGTTAAAGTAATGATTTTTTCATTACTTTTTTTCTTTTGTTGTTAAAATTTGAAAAATGGTATAAAATAAAGGTAGTAAGTGCATTGAAGGTGATATTCATGTTAACTATAAGGGTAAGAAAGAAAAAGATAAAAGTTGTAAATTTTCTTATATTTATTTTGTTTGTGTCTTTTATAATTTATATGGTTTTCTTTGCCTTTTTTTCCTTACCATTTTTTAATAAATCTTTTACTTATAATATTAATTTAAGTAATTATAAATTAAGTAATAAAACCACGTTTAAAACTAGGCTCTTAACGTGTAAAATAAAAGAAGAAGTTAACATAAGTTCATCTGATAAATTAATAAAAAAAGCCCTTAATAAAGATTTAACAAAAGATGGTTTTAAATTAAAAAATGATAAATATGTAAGAACTATAAAACGATTTGGTTTTTGTACAAATGAAAAAGATAAATATGTTAAATATCATAAAAAAGGTTATGTTAAATATAAATTAAAAGGCAATGATACTGTTAAACTAAAATATAAAGATAACTATGATGAAAAGTATATTACTTTTAAAATTAATAATAAAACAAGTAGAAATGTATATATATCATCTAATTTAAATACAAATAAGATAGGAACATATTTAGTTAAGTATAAACTTAATTTATATAAAGATAATAATATAATTTTATATAGAAAAATAATTGTATATGATGATGAAAAACCTGTTATTAAATTAAATGGTGAAGATAAAATAACCATTACTTATGGTTCTTATTATAATGAGGAAGGTTTTTCTGCTACTGATAATTATGATGGTAATATAACTAATAAAGTAATCGTTAAAGATGATATTAATACTAAGAAAAATGGAACATATAAAATTTCATACAAGGTTAGTGATTCATCTAATAATGTATCTAAGGTTTATAGAACGGTTGTTGTAACTGATGAGAAAAAGGTTAGCAAATCACCTAATGTAACAGTAAAGGATGGTATAACATATATTGATGGTATTTTAATTGTTAATAAAGAGTATTCTCTTCCAAAGAATTATAATCCAGGTGTTAATGAAGAAGCGTTAAAAAACTTAAAACAAATGCAAGCTGATGCAAAAGCGGTTGGATTAAATATACCTTTAATATCAGGATATAGATCATATGAAACACAAGAGAAATTATATAAAAAATATGTTTTAAAAGATGGAGAAAAAAATGCTAGTACTTATTCTGCAAAAGCAGGTAACTCAGAACATCAAACTGGTCTTGCTTTTGATATAGGAAGTGTTGATAGAAGTTTTGAGGGTACAGATGAAGCTAAATGGATTAGTGAAAATGCACATTTATATGGCTTTATAGTAAGATATCCTAAAGGTAAAACAAGTGTAACTGGATATATATATGAACCTTGGCATGTTAGATATTTAGGCAAAAAAATAGCTAAAAAAGTGTATGAAAGTAAGTTAACGCTTGAGGAGTATTTAAATATAAATTAAAAGGAGCTATTACTAGTTTATAGTAGCTCCTTTTACTATTTCATATACGTCCTTTGGGTCTTTAATTAATTTTTCATTTTTTACTAATTTAACCGGATGTTTATCCTTATAATATGGTTTAATGTGTAAATGAAAATGTTTTACTTCTTGTATTTCACCAATGTTATTTAGTAATGTAAATCCATCACAGTTTAACCTTTTTTGTAACTCCTTCATTAATTTTTTAGCAATTTCAAGAATATGAAACACTACATCACTAGGGGTATCAAACATATCCTTATAATGTTTTTTAGGTATAATTAAAGTATGACCATCACTATCTG
>JALEND010000031.1 GCA_022768045.1 Mycoplasmatota bacterium
AATTCCCTTTGTTTTCTATGGTTTTATCTATGTTTACTCCAAAAAGTTTTGGAGGCATTAACATCTGGCAGGGGATGAGAGAATCGAACTCCCAACAGTGGTTTTGGAGACCATTATTATACCATTTAACTAATCCCCTAAGTGAAAACAAGTAAATTATATCATAAAAAGATATATATTACAATTTAAATATTTAAATATTTGAAAAAAATGATATAATTTTATTATGGTAGGTGGTAATAAATGAGAAGATCACTATTTATAATTCTATGCTTAGTTTTATTATCAGGGTGCAAAGCTGATTATAAGATAGCAGATGAATATAAGGCTACTTATAAAACTATAAATCAGTCTAAAACAGAAAAATTAGTTAAAGAAGGAAATACAATAATTATAGATGTAAGAAGTGAGAAAAAATATAATAAGAATCATATTAAAGATGCAATTAATATTCCTTCAAAAAGGATAGATACCATTATAAATGAAGTTAGTAAAGATTCTATAGTTGTAGTTTATTCTGATTCAAAAAAGGAAAGTAAAAATATGAGCTTAAAAATAATTGATATGGGTTATTCTTTGGTATATGATTTTGGATTATATAAGGATTGGAAATAAAAAGGAGTTCTAATGCATTAGAACTTCTATTTTTTTTCATAATATTCTTCAAGTGTTAAATTATTCTTTTTTAAGTATTTTGCTAAATCTTTACCAACGTATCTAAGATGCCATGGTTCATAAGAGTATCCAGTAACTTCTTCTTTATCCTTTGGATATCTTATTATAAAACCATATAAATATGCTATGTTTTCTAAGTAAAAATACTCATCACTATCGTAATTGTTTGTAATACTTTTACTATTAGTTGATATTACTATATCCATAGAAAGACCAGTGTTATGTTCGCTAGTACCTGCTTTAGCTACATATTTATTAGCATAATCTAAACCTTTTACGTTTTTATATTCATTAAATATTTCTTCAGATTCCTTAAGTGTTCTATACCCACTTCTTATGTTTATATAATAATTTTTGTTTAATAAATTTTCTTTAAGTTTTAAATAATTTTCATAAGTTTCTTTTTCTAATTTAATATTTTTAAAAGAGTTATTTTTAACATTAACTATTTCATAATTTTTAAGTTTTACATCATCTATTGGATTAGCTTTATTAATTAAAATTTCATATTTATTATCACTACTATCATGATGCTCTAATGAATTGCTTGAGTTATTCATTATTTCTACATTATTTTCTTGATTTAGTTTATTAACCGAAGCAGTTAGTTTTTTTACTTTGTTATTCGCAATAAAATTTGTTGAAAGAGTAAAAGATGAAATTACAAAAGCTATAACTAGACTATTAAAAATTATTTTTTTATAAGATTTTTTTCGTTTGTTTTCCTCTTCTTTGATTGCATTATTAATAATTGCTTTTTCTGCATCTGACTCAAACAAAAACTCTGTCTTATCGTTCAAAAAACCACCACCTTTTAAATCTAAATTAATTATATCATAAAATAAAAAAAAGAATAGACAAAAAGTACTATTCTTCATCTGAATCTTCACTATCTGTTTTATAAGCACTTTCATGAACCCAATTTATTGTTGTGATTCCAGGTTCTATACTAATATTGTTAATAACTTCTTCAAATTTATTTGTTGCATCAGTTATAACAATAGCTTTTATTTTAACTTCTTCTTCAGTTATTTCATTTCTCTCTAAACTTTTTAAAACAAGATTAGCTTTTGTAATAGCATTAGCGGCAATTTTTCTAACTTCATTTTCATATTTCTTTTTACAAGAAATATTGATTGTGTATTTTTCCTTGTTTTTAGCTTTTAATTTATCCATTATTTTTAATGAAAGTAGTCTTAATAATATATTAGAAGATAAGACAACTATAGTTCCAGTAGCAGCTTCTATTAACATTCCAGATGCACATAAAACACCTATTGCAGCAACACACCATAAAGTTGCTGCAGTGTTTAATCCTTTTATTTTGTTTCCGTCCCTAAGTATTACACCAGCACCTAAAAAACCAATACCAGAAACAACTTGAGCAGCTATTCTAGATAAATCTCTAGCATTAATACCAAAAGACAATGTTACAAATAAAAAAGCTCCAATACAAACTAAAACGTTAGTTCTTAAACCAACCATTCTATGTCTATATTGTCTTTCAAAACCAACTGCAACACCTAATATAAAGCAGACTAAAAGTCTTATGAAAAAAGTCTCTGTATCCATGGTTTTATCTCTCCTTTAATTAGTAGACTAAGATTATAACATACTTTATACAAAATGCAAAGTGTAAAATAAAATGTTAATTTCTTGTTTATAAAACATAATTATGATAATATTATATTAAGATAGGAAGGTTATTATGATAAATTTGAATGATATATTTAAAATTAATAATAAAGAATATATAACAATAGATAAACTTGATTATAAAGGTAAAAATTATATTTTAGTAAGTGAACTTGGTTATGGAAGAGAAATAACTAAAAAAATGAATGTTTATATTAATTTAGAAAAGGGTATAAAAGAAGAAAAAGATGAGGCTCTTTTAAAAGAAGTACTAGTTATGTTTTCTAATAGTATGAATGAAAAACTAGAAATGGTTAATAGATATTATTTAAAAGATCAATTATAAAAAAGAGGTGATATTATGACTGAGGATTTATCTAAGAGATTTGAAGTGGTTGAAAAACAAAAAAGGGTTGCTTACGCATTAGAAGAAGCTGAAAAAACATTAGATATAAATGATTTTAGAAAAGCAGTTGCTTTACTCAATGAACTTTCTGAAGAAGAAAAAGAACCACTTATGGAATCTTTTCAAAACGTTGGAAATATTTTAAGAACTTACGATAGGCAAAGACAAAGTGAAATAGAAACATTAATTGGTGATGCTAAAGAAGAATTAGATGGTAATAAATTAGAAGAAGCTGAAAAGCTAGTTAATGAGTTATTAGATGAGGAAAATAAAGAGATATATAGAGGTATGATTAAAGAGTATGATGAAGAGTTTATTCAGCCTAAGAAATTACATGATGAAATAGTAGGCTTAATAGAAGAAGCTAAAGATACCTTGGATGAATCTTTACTTGATCAAGCACGTTTCTTAATAGAACAAGTTAAATCTACAGAAGAACAACAATTATTAAAGATAGAGGCTAGTAAGGCACAGAGATTTTTAAATGGTATTGATGAACCAGAAATGATTGATGAACCTAAAATAAATAATACTGATAATGATAAACCTGAAAGAAAATTACCTGTAAAAAGTGATGATTTAGAAAATAAAAAGTATGAAGAAGCTAAAAAGTTAGTTGATACAGCACTAAAGACACAAAAAGGTGATGATATTAATAAAGCTATAAAGGCTGTAGAAGAACTTAAAGATGAGAAAAAGAAAAAGGAATTAAAAGATAAATTAAATAGTATAAAACAAATTAAAGACTCAAATGAAGATAAAAAAGAACCTAATACTGATAAAGATGGCGATTCAGGTAATGATAATAAAGATGATAAAGATAAAGAAGAGGACTTAGTTAAAGATGAAGATAAAGATTTAATAGTACCTGAAGTAGAAGAAAATAAACCAGCTATTACTTGGAAAAAAGTTATTTCTCTTGCAGCAGGTGTAGGAATAGGAGCTGGTATTGCGTTAGCAGTTGGACCAGGTGGTGTAATTGGTCTTGCAGCAGCAGGTGTAGTAGCTAATATCATTATTGCAAAAAAATTAAGGGTTCCAGAAGAAGAAAGATTAGCTAAACTTCGTAAGGTTGAAATGATTGAAGACCCTAAAAACTTCAAAGAAAAATTTAGAAATAAAATAAATAAAGCTAAAATTTATTTTAACTCAGATGAAGGACTTAAAAATTTAAGATGTACTATAAATGCAGCAATTGTGTCTGGTGGAATAGCAACTGTTGCAATAAATCCATATGGACCTATTAGTTTATATGGTGGAGTATTATAAAATGATTGGTGATAAAATGAAAGATAAATTAGTTAGATTAGAAGACGGATTAGAATATTATATTTTAGAAGATATTACGGTTGATAAAAAAAAATATTGCATAGCAATTCAAGTAAATGAAGAACATGAAGATGTAATGGATAAGTTTATCATTTGTGAGGCTAAATTAATAAATGGAAATGTGTTTTTAGATGATATAAATAACATAGATGATAAAGAAAGAATAAGTAATTTACTTTTAGATAAAATGGAGAAAAACAAACAAGGAGATATAGTTTAATAATACTATTCTCTTTTTTTAACTATAAACTATATAAAATTTATGATATAATTTTATGTGATTAGAAGGTATGATAAAATGATTGAAGAATGTAAAATAAAAATAGAAAATAAAATAAATGAAATCTTAGATAAAGAAATAAAAAAATATGAAGATAACGAGTTTATTAAAGAGTCTTTAGAAGAGTTAAAGAGATTATCTAAGGGTGGAAAAAGAGTAAGAGGTTACTTAGTTAAATTAGGTGCAATGTTATTTGGAAAAGATGATGATAGTTACATAGATTTAGCAGCAGCTCTTGAGATATTTCAAACTGCAATTTTAATACATGATGACATAATTGATGAAGCTGATAAAAGAAGAGGACTTGAAACTATTAATGCCAAATATAAAGGCCATATTGGAATTTCAAAGGCTATATGTATTGGAGATTTAGGATTTTTTATTTCTTATAGAATAATTAATAATGCAAATATTAGTAAAGAACTAAAAGATGAGATAATAAAAATTTATTCTAAAACACTTCATAATACGGTAAATGGTGAAATAGTAGATGTTGAATTACCTTTAAAAGATATTAATTATCATAAAAAGATGAGTGATAGTGTTATATATGATATATATCTTAATAAAACTGCTTGGTATACAATAATAGGTCCAATACTTATAGGTGCAGCATCAGCTGGTGCATCTAGCTCTGATATGGATAAATTAACTGATATGGGTGCTAATTTAGGTATTGCTTTTCAAATAAAAGATGATTTATTAGGTCTATATTCTGCACCAGGTGATATGGGTAAAACATTAAACGATGTAAAAGAAGGAAAACAAACAATTATATATAAATATGCAATTGATAATGCAACTAATGAAGAATTAAATATTATTAATAAATACTATGGTAAGAATGATATAAATGAAGAAGAAACTAAAATAATAACAGATTTATTTGAAAAAATAGGAGCTAAGAAAAAAGCAGAAAAATTAGAGCTTGAGTATACAAATAAAGGTATTCAAATAATAGATAGTATGGATGTTCAAAATAAAGATTTATTTATGGATTTTGCAAACTATCTGCTTAAAAGAGTTAAGTAACAAGAAAAGCTATGGCATAAGTTTATGTTGTAGCTTTTTTTAAATTGTTTTCTAATTTATAGGTAGTAAGCATTAAACTTAAATCACTTACATATTCTAAAATAAATTTATTGCTTTCTAAGTATCTAACTTTATCATTTATTTCTTTATAATAGTTCATAACTTTCCTTTCTTAAGTCATCTATTATATGAATCATTCATAAAAAATATATAAAAACTTTTGTATAGTATTTTGGATGTAAAGCGCAGTTTCAAAATATAGTTTTAAAATATTATTTATGTTATTATGATAATAGAATAATTTGATTTTATAAAAGTAGGAGATCATATGAATAAGCAAGATTATATAAAAATAATAAATGAAAAAATAAATGGTAGTGCAAAAGATATATTATTAAAACAAG
This sequence comes from Mycoplasmatota bacterium, assembly GCA_022768045.1. Classification (GTDB taxonomy): domain Bacteria; phylum Bacillota_I; class Bacilli_A; order RF39; family UBA660; genus Aphodocola. Next base: position 5,762 of record JALEND010000031.1, read on the forward strand.
TTGATTTGTTTTATGATGCTATAAATAACTTTAAACAAGCACCTCATAGCTATAAAAAAGGAGATTTAGTTAAGTTAGATAAAGGCACGCTTCTTCATGGAACTTATAAAAATATTGAAGGTTTAGAAAAGATTGCAAAAGAAGGCTTAGTTTGTGATTTATTTTCAAGTGGCAGAAATTCTAAATATCCTATGACAGTTGGAGTTTGGAATTTAAAGAAAGATTATTTGCTTAAAGATTACATAAATTTTTATAGTGGTGGAACAATTTTGTTTAAAGGTGAAAACTTAAAAGAAACAAAGATTGTTCCATATGACAAAATGAATAATATTATGAATATTATAACAAGAAATGATTATTTTATATGGTCTATGGAACAGACAAAAGAAGCTAGATTTATGCCTAGCTATCAGCAAGAAAATGTACAAGTTGGAATTATTTTTAATGGTAATAATAAATTTGCTATAGAATTATATAATGGTGATATTTTAAATATTAACATAAGTGATTTAGATGTTAAACCTTTTATAAATGAATGGTATTATGATAGATTTTTAAATGATAGAAAGAATAATGATGACTTTTTTACTGATAGAGAAAGTGCAATTATATTTGGGCTTCCTTCATGTTTTATAGAAGGGGTTTTAGTTGGTAGAAAATATGAATCTGATGAAAAAATGCTATTCAAAATAAAAGAACTATTACCAAACTGTTACATTTGTAATTTGGATGGAAAGGTAATTTCTTAGGTTAGAAATTTATTATATAAAAACTTACTAACCAAATTATAAAATAATACACTATATTAGTGAAAGGTGATAAAAATGAGTAATATATATGATAAGTATTTTTATAAAATATATAATTGGGCTCTTGGTAAAACAAGAAATAAAGAAGATGCAGAAGATATTACTAGTAGTGTATTTGTAGCGATTTATGAGTACTTAAATAAAAATATAGAAATAAAAAGTATAGAAAACTTAATATGGAAAATAGCTCATAATATATGGAATAAGAAAGCTAAAGAGTATATTTTAAATAAAAATAATGATAATTTAGATAGCTGTGAT
>JALEND010000051.1 GCA_022768045.1 Mycoplasmatota bacterium
AAACTAACTGAAAGTCTAGATAAAATTTATATGGATAGACTAAAAGGTATAATTGATGAAGAACAATACTTAAGAGTAAGTGAAAATATTAAAACTGAAATAGATAATAATAAAAAGAATATTGATAATCTTAAAAATGAAAGTATAGAAGTAAATAAAATAGATAATAAACTAATAGAAAAATATATAAATGAATTTTTATCATTAGATAATCCAACTAGAGAATTGATAATAAATTTAGTTGAAAAAATCTATATCTATAAAGATAAGACGATAGATATTATATTTACATTTAAAAATGTTACATAAAAATTGTATCAGGTGATAGCTTATGGAGCATTGCAAATGATAATAATACTACCGTAAATGAACTTAAATCTGCTAATAATTTATCTAGCAATAACTTATCTATTGGACAAAAATTAATCATCCCATCTAAGAATAATACTATAGATAGGATTACTTATACCGTTAAAAAGGGAGATAGCTTATGGCTTATTGCTAATAGATATAATACTACTGTGGATAAAATAAAAGTTGAAAACAACTTAAAAAGTAACACATTAAATATAGGACAAGTATTAATTATTCCAAGTTCAGAAAATTATATTACTTATACTGTTAAAAAGAAAGATAGTTTGTGGCTTATTGCTAATAAATATAATACTACTGTAGATAAGTTAAAAAAGCTAAATAATTTATCAAGTAACAATTTATCCATTGGACAAAAATTAATTATACCATCATAAATTTTAATATTTTTTAATCATTATTTATGTTATTATATAAGTAATGAGGTGATTTTTATGACTTTTGATAAACAAGTTCAAAAAGCTAAAGAAGAAAAATTAAAAAACAGAATAACTAGAGATATTATTTTTATAGTGTTAGGGGTTATCTTTCTTTCAATTTCTATATACTCTGCTTATAAAGATAATACTAATAATAAATCTATAAAAGAACAAACTAAAAATACTACAACTAACTATAAAAAATAGAAAAGAATTATTTTTATACGCATAAAATATACTAGGTGATTTAATTGATAGTCAAATATACAGAAAAAGAACTTGATCTATTAGCTAGATTAATGCGTGCTGAAGCTCTTGGAGAAGGAAGTCTTGGTATGTTAATGGTTGGTAATGTTGGTGTTAATAGGGTAATAGCTAACTGTTTAGACTTCAAAAAAATTAGAAGTATAACAAATATGATATATCAATCTCCTGGTGGTTTTTCTGGTACTAATAGTGCACTTTTTCAAAGTTCTTCAACGACAGCAGAAAAAAATCTTGCCAAAAGAATTATAAAAGGTGAATATTTTCATCCTGCAACTAATGCGCTTTGGTTTTATGCACCAGGTTCTGGTAATTCATGCAAAAGTACATGGTATAATCAAATAAATTCTGGAAAATATAAAAATCATTGTTTTTATGAACCAGCTAAAGGAATTTGTAAAGAATTACACTAAAAAAGCTTAAATATTGATGTTTCCTAAATACAGGTTACATTCAATATAAAAGCTTTTTTATTTTTTTATTTTACTTAATATTTTTTCAAACATTATTCCATGTGATTCTAACATTTCTCCAGATTTAATAAGTTTCTTTATATTTGAAATACTCATAAATTCTACGTATTCTACCTCTTCTTTTTGAAGAGTAACTTCTTTAACATCTATATTTTTTCTTAAATAGAATAAATATCTAAGTGACATATCATAAGTTATAAAGCCATATTCTTTTATTTCATCATTTGATATGTCTACACCTATTTCTTCTTTTACTTCTCTTTTTATTGCTTCTAAAGGAGTTTCACCCATATTTACATGACCTCCAGTAGATGAAAAGTATCCACCTTTTTCTTTTGACGTTTTTTGAATCAGAAACTCATTTTTATCATTTTGTATAAAAATTACCGCTACAGAAATATGCTCATTTTTTTGTAACTTTACATTTTTATCTCCCCTAATTATAACTTTACCAGTTACTTTTCCATTATCATCATATACATCTAAATATTCTTTTTCCATATTATTCTCCTAATTAATTATATATCATATTTTTATTATATTTGTAAATAAGAAAATTAAAAAAAGCTTAGGTTTAAGTAAGCTTTTTAAGGTATAATTAGTGTTTGTCCTATCTTTAAAACATCACTAGTTAAATTATTTAATATTCTAATTGCATTTACTGTAACACCATATTTTTGTGCTATTGACCAAAGATTATCTCCTTTTTTAACTACGTATAAGTTTGATGTATTTTCATTTTGAGCTGGAATCTTTAGTACTTGTCCAACTATTAATGTATTATCTACTATGTTATTATTATTTTTTAATGCATCTATTGTTATACCAAACTTTCTAGAAATCGAGTACAAACTATCCCCTTTTTGAACTATGTAAGTATTTTCAGTATCTGTTTGCTCCTGATTATTTCCAGTGCTTTCTATATCATTTGGTATTATAAGTGTTTGGCCAACCGTTAACAAGTTGTTTGTTAAATTATTTTTTCTCATAATTGCTACTGGTGTAGTATTGTATTTTAAAGCAATTGAATATAAGGTATCTCCACTTTGTACATTATATGTTAAATTTGTATCCGGAATTACTGTATTATTGCCAGAATTTGGTATTTGTAGAATTTGACCAACATATATCATATTTGAACCTAAGTCATTTAAATTAGCAATTTCATCTACCGTAGTATTATTAGCATTTGCAATACTCCATAAGCTATCACCTTTTTGAACTACATAAGTTACATTAGTTTGATCTGATGGAGCTGCTCCTGGGATAATTAATTGTTGACCTACACTTATTAAGCTAGATGTTAAATTATTAGCATTTTTTATTTCGTTTATGCCAACATTAAATCTTTTTGCTATTGACCATAGACTATCTCCCTTTTGAACAGTGTATGTATTATTAACAGTGTTTTCTCCTGGTGCTACATAATTATAACCTTTATAATCTGCTACCGCTTTTACTACTGCTTCAGCCCATTTATCCCAGTCATTTTTTATCTGCTTTCTATCATCTTTAGTTGAATCTAAAAACGCATATTCAACTAATATTGATTCTGCAGGCGATGTATTTCTTATTATGTAGTAATAATCTTTATTAGGATCAGACGGAAGTTTTCTTTGGTACCACTTTCTAATATTTTGACCAGTTTCTTCTATATTATCAAGTATCATTTTAGATAATGTATCATCATTTCTTAGTGCATAGACTATTTCGGCACCGTCGCCACCTCCCGCATTCAAGTGATTAGATATAACTATATCATCACTGCTTGTAATATTAGGTCTAATTGTATTTATACGGTCAGTTGGATTTAATGTTGTATCTTCTGTTCTAGTTATAACAGTAGGTATTCCTAAATCTTTAAACCTGTTATACATATAATTTGCAATCTTTAAAGTATAATCCTTTTCTATTATATCTCCACTTGAAGATCCTGGATCAGTACCTCCATGTCTTGGAATCTAATGCGTCCAACTTTTATTTAAGTGATTTCCTTATTTTATAAGGGTTTAGAACTCTAAGTTCCAGAAAATTTCTACATTTCTTGTCTTAGTTTTTTTATCAATTTTTCCTACTAATATTTTGTCAAAAAACTCATCTACTATAGTCTTATTTAGTTCAGTAATATGTCTATATTTTCTTAATATATTAACTGCTTTCTTTTTTTCTTGTTTTTTAGAATTAAGTTTATTTATATCTTCATCAATAGTTTCCATTCTTTTAGTCATAGATTCTATTTCTTTGATATAATCTTTTGACATACTCTTAAACATATCTTCAGTTACTATACCATTTATCTTATTTTCGAATAGTATTCTATAGTAGCTTCTATTTTCATTAATTTTCTTTTGTAGATTATTCTTCTCTTTTTGTAATACTTTTAGTTTATTTAAAACAGTATTATTTCTATCATCATTTTTATTATATAGTTCTTGTAAATTATTTTCATCATAGTAATTATCTAATAATTCATTTATAGAATTAATAAGAATATTTTCTAACTCATCCATTCTTATTGCTCTATTGTTTTTACATATGTGTAATTTCTTAGCACCTTTGCATTGTAAATATGCTCTCTTACCTGTAGATGATGATTTTACTTTATAAACATTTCTCATAAATATTTGACCACAACAAGGACAATACACTTTTCTAGTTAAGTAATGTACTTCACCTGTTTTAATTGGACACTGATGAGTTCCAAGTCTTTGCTGAACTATATTCCAAGTATCAATATCTATAATTGCTTCATGAGTATTATCTTTTCTTGCCCACTCTTCTTTTTTTACTTTTCTTGATTTATGAACTTTATATCCTAAAGATGTTTTCTTACCTTGTACTAAATTTCCAATATAAACCTCATTACGTAAGATTTGAGCGATTGTATCAGGTGTCCAAATAACTTTATCATAATTACACTTTCCACACACGAAATTGCTTCCTTTTAGTTTCTTATAAATAGACCTAGGCGGTATTTTATTCTCATTTAAATAAGAACAAATCTTGTAATACCCAATACCTTCTTTATAAAGATCAAATATCTTTCTAACAACTTCCGCTGCAACTGGATCAATTATTAATTTATGTTTATCTTCTGGATCTCTATCATAACCATATGAAGCAAAAGAACCCATAAATAAACCATCTTCTCTTTTGTTTTTTAAAGATTTTTTTATGTTATTAGATAAGTCATCTAAATACCACTCATTCATAAGTCCATTTATTTGTCTAGACTTCTTGTTATATTCATTATTTGTATCTGCATTATCTACAATACTAACAAATCGAACGCCCCATTCAATAAATTTGTTATGTAGATATTTTTCTATTACTTCCATGTCTCTTGAAAATCTTGACTGACTTTTACATAAAACTAGATTAATCTTTCCACTTTCACAATCTTTAATTAATCTTTCAAAATCCGGTCTATAAATACCTGCACCTGAGAAGTCATCATCAGAATATATATCAACAACATCCCAATTATTTTGATTCGCATATTTTAAACACATACTTCTTTGATTAATAATACTATTACTATCATCTGTTTTATTTACTTTATATCTATCTTCATCCGATAATCTACAATATACACCTACCTTTTCTATCATAGCCATTCCTCCATTTCATAAGAAATAACTATAATCATTTTTTGACATATAAAGTCATTAACATTATATATCATAAAATCAGTTTTTCAAACTCATTTCTTTATCTTCTAATAATAAAATAATATTTATTAGTTTCTTATTAAATATTTCTTTTTTCTCTTTTATCGTTTTATCAATATTACTTTTATATTTATGTACTACATTATACTTAACCTCCATATATATTCCCCCTTTTTATAAAATGATTTAAAGGTAAGTGATAGATAAGATATATTCTTATCATTTAATTCTATTCTTATAATTATAATAATTTTACTAAAACCCTTAAATAAGAAAATCACTTAAATAAAAGCCGGACCATGTCCAGCTTTTTATCGCACAAAAAAAGAACAAATCATTTGTTCATATCATTTATTAATCAATATATTTATCTTCTCTTAAACTATTATAAAACTTCTGCAAACATTCATTGTTATTTGGATTAGTATGATTATCAATACCCATATCAGAATAAAATTGTTTAATAAGTCTTTCAAGTCTTTTTAATCTTATTTCTAATTTATCAAATTTATAATCAAGTGTTTGTATTCTATCTAGAGAATTAATATTATTAAAACCATTATTAATAAATTTTCTCATCAATTTAGATGTTGTAATATTCATTTCTTTTGTGTATTTATCTATTTTACTTTTAGTATCAGCATCCACTTGAAAATATATAAAATAGTTATTCATTAAAATTCCCCCTTTCTTCAAATTTTAATTTAATTATATAACTAATACACCACCTCCTTTTCACGACATAAAAAAAGCACCTATTGGTGCTTCATCTATAATCTCATCGATTATACACTATTATACTCATTTAAACCTCAAAATCAACTCAAATTTGACCCAAATTTCACCCAAATAAGC
>JALEND010000053.1 GCA_022768045.1 Mycoplasmatota bacterium
GTTTTCTCAAACAAGATGGATAAAATGGGTGCAGACTTTGCAGCTAGTGTTGATTCTATTAAAACAAGATTAGGTGTTAAAGCAACTGCTATTCAATGGCCAATTGGTGCTGAATCAGAATTTGATGGTATAATTGACCTAGTTACAATGAAGGCTTATCATTATGATGGTAAACCAGAAGAAAATCCAACTGAAATTGAAATTCCAGCTGAATTAAAAGACATAGCAGAAGAAAAGAGAATTGCTATGATCGAAGATGCTGCTGAATATGATGAAGAATTAATGGAAAAATACTTAGAGGGTGCTGAAATTTCTGTTGACTTAATTAAAAGGGCAATAAGAAAAGGTGTTCTTGCAGTTGAAATGTTCCCAGTAATGTGTGGTACTGCACTTGGAAACATTGGTGTTAAATTAATGCTTGATGCTGTAATAGATTATTTACCAGCTCCAACTGATATTCCATCAATTAAAGGCCATGATGAAAATGATAATGAAGTTGAAAGACATGCTTCAGATTCTGAACCATTCTCAGCTTTAGCATTCAAAATTATGGCTGATCCATTTGTTGGTAGATTATCATTCTTCCGTGTATATTCAGGTACATTAAAGAGTGGTTCATACGTTTTAAATGCAAATAAAAATATTAAAGAAAGAATTGGACGTATATTACAAATGCATGCTAATAATCGTACTGAAATATCAGAAGTATATGCAGGTGATATAGCAGCAGCAGTAGGACTTAAAAATACTACAACAGGTGACACATTATGTGATGAAAAACATAAGGTTATCTTAGAAAAAATGGTTATTCCTGAACCAGTTATCTCAATAGCTATTGAGCCAAAGAGTACGGGAGACCAAGAAAAAATGTCTACAGCTTTACAAAAATTAGCTGAAGAAGATCCAACATTTAGAGCAGAAACTAATCAAGAATCAGGACAAACTGTTATTTCTGGTATGGGTGAACTTCACTTAGACGTATTAGTTGATAGAATGAAAAGAGAATTTGGTGTTGAAGCAAATATAGGTCAACCTCAAGTTGCTTATCGTGAAACATTAACTGTGGCTGGTGATTGTGAAGGTAAATATATTAAACAATCTGGTGGTCGTGGACAATATGGTCACGTATGGGTTAAATTTGAACCAAATAAAGATCAAGGATATGAATTCGTTGATGCAATCGTTGGTGGTGTAGTTCCTCGTGAATACATTCCAGTTGTTGATAAAGGATTACAAGAAGCTATGAAAACAGGTGTTCGTGCAGGATATCCAAGGAGTGATGTTAAAGCAACATTATTTGATGGTTCTTACCATGATGTAGACTCAAATGAAATGGCATTTAAGGTGGCTGCATCATTAGCTCTTAAAGAAGCTAAGAAGAATTGTAAACCAGTACTTCTTGAACCAATAATGAAGGTTGATATAACAGTACCTGATGAGTACATGGGTAATGTTATGGGAGATGTAACTTCTCGTCGTGGACGTCCAATTGGACAAGAGTCTGTTGGTAATGCTCTTAAGATTAGTGCATATGTTCCATTATCAGAAATGTTTGGTTATGCAACAAGTTTAAGATCTAATACACAAGGTCGTGGAACATTTATTATGTTCTTTGATCATTACGAAGAAGTACCAAAGAGTATTTCTGAAGACATCATTAAGAAAAATGGTGTACAATAATAAATAATCCTAAGGGAAAATACTTGATATTTTTCCTTAGATTAGATAAAATAGATATGTAATTTATATAGGGAGGAAAATTAATATGGCAAAAGAAAAATTTGATCGTTCAAAACCACACGTTAATATTGGTACTATTGGACACGTTGACCATGGTAAAACAACATTAACTGCAGCGATCACAAAAAGATTAGCTGAAAAAGGTCAAGCTAAATTTGAAGATTATGCAGATATCGATAAAGCACCAGAAGAAAGAGAACGTGGTATAACTATCAATACTGCACACGTTGAGTATGAAACTGACAAACGTCACTATGCTCACGTTGACTGCCCAGGACACGCTGACTATGTTAAAAACATGATCACAGGTGCTGCACAAATGGATGGAGCAATCCTAGTACTTGCTGCAACAGATGGTCCTATGGCTCAAACTAAAGAACACATCTTACTTGCTCGTCAAGTTGGTGTACCAAGAATCGTTGTATTCATGAATAAATGTGACATGGTTGACGATCCTGAAATGTTAGACTTAGTAGAAATGGATGTTCGTGAATTATTAAACAAATATGATTACGACGGAGATAATACTCCAGTTATCCGTGGTTCTGCTTTAAAAGCTCTTGAAGGAGATCCAGAATACGAAAAGAAAATTGACGAATTAATGGATGCTGTTGATGAATGGATTCCAACTCCAGAAAGAGACAACACTAAACCATTCTTAATGTCTATAGAAGACGTATTCACAATCACTGGTCGTGGAACAGTTGTTACAGGACGTGTTGAACGTGGACAATTAAAATTAAATGACGAAGTTGAAATAGTTGGTTTAAAGGATACTCAAAAAACAGTTGTTACTGGTATTGAAATGTTCCGTAAACAATTAGACTATGCTGAAGCAGGAGATAATGCTGGTGTATTATTACGTGGTATTTCTCGTGAACAAGTACAACGTGGTCAAGTTTTAGCTAAACCAGGATCAGTTACTCCACATACTAAATTTGAAGCTCAAGTTTATGTATTAAGTAAAGAAGAAGGTGGACGTCATACTCCATTCTTTACAAACTACAGACCTCAATTCTATTTCAGAACTACTGACGTAACAGGTGTTGTTACATTACCAGAAGGTACTGAAATGGTTATGCCAGGTGATAACGTTAATATGACAGTTGAGTTAATTGCTCCAATCGCACTAGAAAATGGTACAAAATTCTCTATCCGTGAAGGTGGACGTACTGTTGGTGCTGGTACAGTTACTAAAATTGATGCTTAATTAATAAATAAAAAGCAACGTTAAGTTGCTTTTTTTGTATTATAAAAAGAGCTTATGTAAGCTCTTTTTATTGTTGATTAGTAAATTGATTACTATTTGGGATTTGCGTATTTTGTATTGGATTATTTACTTGATTATTTTGCATTTGATTATTCATTTGTACATTTTGGTTCATCATTTGATTATTTGCTTGAATATTTTGTACAGGTGCTTGATTTACTTGCACGTTATTTACTATATTTACTCCATTACACTGATTAATAAAGTTTATTACCTTATTAACAAATTTTGTAATAATATTATTTTTCATTGGTTTATTATTTAAAATATCAAGTATGAATTTAAACTTAATAATTATTATAATATAATCAAATATTTTATCCCCTATTTCTACTAATTTACTTATAGGTGTTATTACATATTTTGTTAAATTTATCATTGTAATAGGCTCTGATAAATAACAATTAATAATATCAACGAACTTTTCTATTACATTAAATAATAAATCTATACCATTAACTATTAAGCCCCATCCTAATGTAATTATTGATATACCTGCTAAAAATGAAATTACTTTAATTGTTACATCCTTTGTTTTATCGTTAAACTCTGAGAATATTAATAATAAAGCTGATACTATTAGTAAAACTTCCCATCCTGCAAATATACTTGCAAATACTAGCACTGCTGCAATTCCTGTGTTTACTTTTAATTTGTTCATTCTTTACTCCTTTTATTATATTTATATTAAATTGGTGCATTTAACCAATTAATAATTGGATTTAACTTATTTCCAGTATAATATCCTTTTTTATTTATAACAAGGTCAAATTCACCTACGTATTCCACAATTCTATTTGATAATTCAACCTTATATTTTAATTTTTCATCATTTTGATAATTTCCACTTATTCCATTAAAATTAACTATACTAAATCCTTGCATAGCATATTGTTGAAATAAATGCCAATACATTATATATTCTGGAAATTTATCTTTGAATTCTTCTTTAATACCATTTGCTATAAAGTATACTTGATTTCCGTATTTAATAGCTGCTGTTGCAGCAACTATTATTCCTTGAGGATACTCCTGGAATAGTTTACTAGCATCTAGCATATTTTTCTTGTATTTAGCTAGATCTTCATCTGATTTCATTTTTTGATTTATAATAAATTCTCTGTTTGGATTGCTAAAGTTTTGCATTTGTTTATTTAATTCATTATTTTTGCTAAGCTCATTTTCATATATAGCTTTCGTACTATTAATACAAATCGAAGGCTCTAACTTTGAAAAATAAATTTCAAAACTTTTGTTAGTGCTAAAGAAATGATAATAGTCTAAAAAATATTCTAAATCAGGCTTAGGATTTTTAATTAAATCATATAACAAACTAATATCTTCACTAGTTCCTCTATATACTTTACAACCAAATAAGTTAGAATCTTTTATTTTTGTCCTAGCTTCTTTAGATAAAGAATTATATAGAGCAACTAGGTTACTATTTAATACACAAGATGCTTCCCATCTTGATTTGTTAGTTTCAGCTCCATTATTAAATCCTAAATGAATATAACCTAATTCTTGTAATTTAGATATAAATCCACTTTGTTCTTCTCCTAAGTTATTTTCTTTGCCATCAATACTATGTTCTTTATAAACAATTGCCGGATCTAATTTTAAATATGTAAAACCTCTTTTTTGAAGAAAATCTTTTAACTTTTCAGTAAATTCTTTTACGAGCTCTACATCGTTCCAGTCTATTAAAAAGCCTCTAGGTGCATACCCCATTTTTCTTTTACTATTTGATTTGTCATTTTTTACAATCATTAGTGTAGCTGCTTTTATTTCATTTGAATCATTTGCTAAACCTAAATAATATGAGTTATAACCGTGTTTACTAACAAATCTTCCATAATTGCTTGATTGATAATAGTTATGGTTAGGATGCATATTTGCAAAGGAATCAAATCTAGCTTCATCTAACAATATAACTTGCATATACATCCCTCCATTTTATTCTAAGAGTATTATACATCATAACTAATGATAAAGTCAATTTACATATTTGATTTATTTATTGTATTAGTAGTGACAATAGTGATATAATATTTATGTAAAATAGGAGGTAATAAAATGAATATAAAAAACATAATAGCAAGAGAAATATTAGATTCTAGAGGTAATCCTACTGTTGAAGTAGATGTGATTTTAGAGTCTGGAACTATTGGAAGAGCAGCTGTTCCTTCTGGAGCTTCAACTGGTGAAAGAGAAGCACTTGAAATGCGTGATGGAGATAAAAAAAGATTTGGTGGTAAAGGCGTTTTAAATGCTGTTATAAACGTTAATGAAAAAATTAAACCTGTTATAACTGGTATGGATGTTTTTGATCAATATAGTATAGATAGTGCTATGTTAGAATTAGATGGTACAAAAACTAAGAGTAATTTAGGTGCTAATGCCATTTTAGGAGTATCTATGGCTTGCCTAAAAGCAGCAGCAAAAGAAAAGAAAATGCCACTTTATAAGTATGTTGGTGAAGGAACTACGCTTCCAGTTCCTATGATGAATATATTAAATGGTGGAGCACATGCTGATAATAAACTTGATTTCCAAGAATTCATGATAATACCACAAAGAGATACTATTCATGAAAGAGTACGTGTTGGTTCAGAAGTATTTCATGCTTTAAAAAGTGTTTTAAACGAAAGAAAATTATCAACAGGTGTAGGTGATGAAGGTGGATTTGCTCCAGATTTAGAGTCAAATACAGAAGGCTTTGAACTTATTATGGAAGCAATAAAAAAAGCTGGATATGAGCCTGGTATAGATGTTAAATTAGCAATAGATGTTGCAGCATCAGAGTTTTATAGCGATGGTAAATACAATTTAGTAGGTGAAGGAAGAAGCCTTACAACAGATGAATTAATTGATTTTTATAAAGAATTAGTTAGTAAGTATCCGATTATTTCTATTGAAGATCCAGTAGATGAAAATGATTGGGAAGGATTTGCTAAGATTACAAAGAAATTGGGTAATAAAGTTCAATTAGTTGGAGATGACCTTTTCGTTACAAATAAAGAATGTTTACAAAAGGGAATTGATTTAAAAGCTGGTAATGCAATTTTATTAAAGGTAAATCAAATAGGAACTATAA
>JALEND010000016.1 GCA_022768045.1 Mycoplasmatota bacterium
TTAATATAATATGTGCAGGGTGTGGTGTGACGAGAATGGTAAAATCTATATTTAGATTAGAAATATACAATGCGTTTTTGTATAATCCACTTTTCTTTATACTATTTTCGATAATAATTTTATATTTATTGTATGTTTTGATATGTACTATATTAAGAAAAAAATATTATGTACCATCTATAAAATTACTTTATCCTTTAGCAGCTATAATAGTTATTTTTATGATTTTAAGAAACATACCATCATCACCACTTTATGATATTTGGCCAAAATAAAAAGCAAGAATTCTTGCTTTTTTTTTAAATACCTCTATATTTATCAGCATTTTTATAAGGATTATTTTTATCTATGTGATCAAAAAATAATATTCCGTTTAGGTGATCTATTTCGTGTTGAGCAGCAATTGACATATCTTCTCTTAATCTTATTTTAAATTTATTACCATCTACATCATAAGCTTCTATTGTAACTCTAGCACATCTAGGAACAATTCCTTCAACCTCTCTATTAACACTTAAACATCCTTCACCAGCTTCTACATATACCATTGCTTCAGATTGTAATATAATTTTAGGATTTGCAAAAAAGTAATTCTTAAATTTTTCATCACCTAGATCTTCTACTATAACAAACCATCTTTTTGCAATGCCAAGTTGTATAGCAGAAAGTCCCATACCAGGCCTTAAATTATATTTTTCTGAATATTCTTCTATTTGACTAAGTTTTAACTCTTCCATGGCTTTATTAATTAATTCTTTTTCTTTTTTTTCTATTGGAAAAGTAACATCTTTACTAATTAATCTTAATCTTTTATCTTTTTCATCTAATATTTTTAATTTTTTATACATAATACCACCACACTTTTTAACAAAAAATATTCTATCATAAAAGTAAAAAAATGTAAAACCCTAAGGCTTTACATTTAATTTAGTTATTCAAGAATTTAGAACCTATTACAATTACAAGTAAAATAAATAGTACTAATATAATTGCAGAACCATATCCTTGATTATTATTTGTTTGATAAATAGGGTATGAAATACCTCCTGTGCAAGGAGAATTGTATCCATATCCACTTTGATATCCATAATAATACATATTTGATATACCTCCTTTATGTTTATCTATATTATTTTACTCAAAATGTAAACAAAGTGTTATTCAAAATACCTAGGTATTAAAAAATAAAAAAATATGTTATTATATTAATGATAGGATGGATAGTATGAGAAGAGTATTTAATAAAATTGATAAACCATTATTATTTGTATCCCTAATATCTTTAATATTTGGGATAATGATGATAGGTAGTGCATCATCTCTTAAATCATATATGACATATGGTGAGAATTATCATTTTCTTGTAAGACAAGTATTTTTTTCCATAATTGGAATAGTAGGTGCATTAATAGTTATTAGAATACCTATAAAAAGATATAATAAGATAATTAAACTAGCAGTCGTAGTTATAATAGGGTTATTAATATATGTTTTAATTAAAAAAGATGTTATAAATGGTATTACAGGTTGGCTTTCAATAGGTGGATTTGGTATTCAACCTAGTGAGTTTTCTAAAACAATTACAATTTTATATTTGGCACTTACTTTCGAAAAGGTAATGAAGAATAGAATGTCTAATGTTTTTTATAAGATACTTCCATTTATAGTTCCTTTAATTTTTATATTTTTAATTTACAAACAACCAGATTTTGGTACGATGATAGTACTAGCAGGAATATGTTTTATTATATTTTTGGTTGTTCCATATGATAAAAAATTAAAATTAGTAATAACTTCTTTAACAGTTACTTGTATATTAATAATGGTACTTGCTATGGTTATATCAGGTAAGGGTTTAAGTAATAGTCAAAAAGAAAGATTTAATTATAAAGCACCATGTACTAGATATAGGAAAAAAACTGGTTATCAAGTATGTAATGGATACATTGCGATTAATAGTGGAGGATTACTTGGTAGTGGTTATGGAAATAGTAAACAGAAGTATTTATACCTTCCAGAAGCTCATACTGACTTTATATTTGCTATTATTATTGAGGAAATGGGACTTATTGTTGGAGCGGTAATTTTACTTGCATATTTTATAATAATATGGAGAATACTTATGATTGCTAGGAGATCATATAATATACAAGGAGCAATAATTTGTTATGGAATAGCAACTTATATATCACTTCATATAATAATTAACTTGGGAGGAGTTTTAGGTTTATTACCTTTAACTGGTATTCCACTTCCTTTCTATACTTACGGAGGATCATTTATAATAAATTTACTTATTTCACTAGGTTTAGTGCAAAGAGTATCAATAGAAAATAAAATGTTTGAACAAAAACACTTAGTAAGATAAAAGCTTTAATTAGCTTTTTTTTAATTTAAACGAAGGATTTTTAAAATTATCTCTAAAAATATTAGTGAAAGGAGGAAAAATGATAAAAATATTAAAATATTATTGGAGGTATTTATTTATTTTTATTTCGGTTGTTTTTATATTTATAGGTACTTATTTTATGTTTAAAGATAATACCTACAACTTGGAAGTGGAAAATAAACTAGCTTCTAATAAGGAAGAAAAGAAAAATACCTCTAGCAAAACTATTTATGTTGATGTAAAAGGTGCAGTTAAAAATCCAGGCGTTTATGAATTAAGTAATACAAGTAGAGTAATAGATGCTATTAATTTAGCTGGAGGATTAAGTGATTTAGCAGATACTATTAATTTAAATTTGAGCAAAAAATTAAGTGATGAAATGATAATTATTGTTTATACTAAAACTGAATTATCTACTTATTATAAGAAAAATAATAATAGAAATGCTGTTTGTGCCTCTTTAGAATGTGTATGTATTGATGATTATAATGATGCTTGCATAAGTAAAGAAAGCTCAAATAAAAGTAATAGTAAAACAGATAATACTACTAAAAGTACTAACTCAAAAGTATCAATTAACACAGCATCAAAAGAAGAGCTGATGAGTTTATCTGGTATAGGAGAATCAAAAGCAGAAAAAATAATAACATATAGAAATGATAATGGTAAATTTAACTCTATAGAAGATTTAAAAAAAGTATCAGGAATAGGAGACTCTATTTTTGAAAAAATAAAAGATAAAATAATATTATAATGATTAAGAAGATAATATTATTATTAATTATATTATTAACGATATTTAGAGCTTCCTTTTTAATAATAAATAATGATTATAAGTGTGATAAGAAAAGTATAGAAGGTGTAATAACAAATATAAAAAAAGATGAAAATAAAACAGTTTTAGATGTAAAAGAAAATGATTTATATAGAATAACTGTGTATAAAAATTTATCTTATAATTTAGGAGATACTATACAAGTATTTGGAATATTTGAAGTTGCACCTTCTAATACTGTTTTTAATTTATTTAATTATAAAAATTATTTATTATCAAAAAATATAAAATTTATTAGTAAAAATCCTAAGACAAAATTAATAAAGAAAAATAAAAGTATTATGTATTTTATGAAGAATAAAATGTTTAATCACATTAATAAACTTTCTACAAAAAGTTATTTATTTAGTTTTGTTTTAGGTGATAATAGTTATATGGATGAAGGTTTAAAAACTAATATAAGAAACCTTGGAATAAGTCATTTATTTAGTATTTCTGGTATGCATGTAGCATTAATATTATTTGTTATAAATTTATTATTTAAAAAAAATAAGTACAAAGAATTAATTAATATTATATTTCTTTTTTTATTTTTATTTTTAACAAATTACACTGAATCATTAGAAAGATGTTTTCTTTTTATTTTATTATCTTTTTTTAATAGAAAACTAAAATTAAATTTAAGTAGTGTATATATTTTAATTATTAGTGCATGTATATTAATATTTATAAATCCTTTTATTATTTATAGTATTGGTTTTATTTTTTCATTTACTATAACTTATTTTATGCTGATTTCAAAAAATATTCTAACAGGTAATTATTTTATAAAATTAGTTAAATCTTCTTTTATTTGTTATTTAGCATCTATACCTGTTTTAGCTACTAATTTTTTTAAGATTAATTTATTAACACCTTTTTATAATGTTATTTTTATACCGATTGTTAGTTTTATTATATTTCCTCTTGGATTATTAACTTTTTTTATAAGTCCGCTCAATATAGTTTATGAAAAAGTGGTATATTTATTTGAAAAGTTAGTTTTAGTATTTGGAAATATAAATGTTTTTAATATTATCTTAGGAAAACCTAGTGTTTTATTAATTACTTTATATTATTTATTTTTGTATTTATCACTTAAGAAAAATAATAAGTATTTATTGGTATTTATCATTGTGTTTATAATAAATATTAATATTAAATACTTTATTAAAAAGCCATTTATTACATATTTAGATGTTGGTCAAGGTGATAGTAGTATAATTGTGTTTCCCAGTGGCAAAGCAATTATCATAGATACAGGAGGATTATATAATAGCACTTACTCAATTGCTGAAAATAAGATAATACCATATTTAAATTCTTATGGAATTAGTAAAATAGATGCAGTTATTTTAACTCATGGGGACTTTGATCATATGGGAGAAGCTATTAATTTAGTTAATAATTTTAAAGTAGAGAAGGTTATATTTAATTGTGGTGAGTTTAATAATTTAGAAAGTAAATTAATTAAGGTATTAGATAAGAAAAAAATAAAATATTATGGTTGTATTAAAAAAATAGAT
>JALEND010000022.1 GCA_022768045.1 Mycoplasmatota bacterium
AGACTTATATTTTATTTATCACAGTTATCTGCTTACATAAAATCAGGTATAGTATTAGCAGATGGTGTTAAAATATTGTGTGATCAAGCTCAAAAGAAGTCTGAGAAAGCTACTTGGAAGTCTGTTTACTATGATTTATCAATGGGTGATGTTTTATCTGTTGCAATGGAAAAAAGAGGTAATGCTTTTCCTAAACTTTTAATAAATATGATTAAGACTGCTGAGATGACTGGTAACCTTGCAGAGACATTAGATGATATGGTTGATTATTATTCTGAATCAGAAGCTACTAGAAAGCAAATGAAGTCTGCTATGACATATCCAGTATTAATACTTTCTTTTGCAGGTATAGTTGTTATATTTATACTTATTTGGGTAGTACCTCAATTTAAGGATATATTTGATAACTTAGGCGCAGATTTACCTGCTATTACTAAGATAGTACTTAGTATAAGTAATTTCTTACAAACTAAGGGATTATTCATTTTATTAGGTTTTATTGTTTTACTTGTTATATATATTTACTTATATAAAACAGATAAAGCTTTTAGAAAGTCTATGCAAACACTTACTATGCATTTGCCTATATTTGGTAATATAGTAATATATAATGAAATTACTATATTTTCTAAGACGTTTGCAAATCTTATAAATCATAATGTATTTATAACAGATTCTATTGGTATATTAAGTAAGATTACTAATAACGAAATATATAAAAAATTAATATATGATACTGCTAATAATTTGACTAAAGGTGAACCTATTTCTAAATCATTTAAAGATCAATGGGCTTTTCCTAACATAGCTTATCAAATGTTAACTACTGGTGAGAAAACTGGTAGATTGGGTCAAATGATGGAAAGAGTTGCAAGCTATTATAGTGAGCAACACAGAAACATCATTAACTCTATGAAAACACTTATTGAACCAATTCTTATTGTTTCTCTTGCTGTAGTAGTTGGATTTATATTATTAGCGGTTATAGTACCTATGTTTGAAATGTATAATAGTATTGGATAAGAAAGGAAAAATTATATGAATATATTTATATGTGTGATGGTATTTATATTTGGCCTTATATTTGGTTCTTTTTATAACGTAGTAGGTTATAGAGTACCAAAGAAAGAATCAATTGTATTTCCATCATCTAATTGTCCTAATTGCAAACACAAGTTAAAATTTTATGAAAATATTCCTTTATTATCTTACATATTTTTAGGAGGCAAGTGTAAATGCTGTAAAAAAAGGATATCAATTATTTATCCTTTTTTTGAGGCATTAACTGGTGTTTTGTTTTTAATTTGTTATTTAGTATTTGGTTTAACGCCTTCATTTGCATCTTCTATAATAATTGTTAGTGTTCTTATAATTATAACAATTAGTGATATTAGATACTATATAATACCAGATGAAGTATTAATAATAGGAAGTATACTTTTAATTATTTCATATGTTGTAACTTGTTTTATTAATAAGACTTCATTTGTAGATGGTGTTTTATTTAAAATATTAAGTGGTCTTGGATCATTTGCATTATTATACTTAATAAAAGTATTATGTGATTTCTTATTTAAAAAGGAAAGTCTAGGTGGGGGAGATATTAAACTGTTGTTTTTTATAGGATTATCTATTGGGTTTGATATGTCTATAGTAACTATATTTATGTCATCGTTTATAGCACTTCCTTTATCAATATATAACTTAATAAAAAAAGATACAAACATTTTACCATTTGGTCCATATCTTGCTATTAGTACATTAATTATATTATTTACAAAGTTAGATATTAATACAATTTATAATTTCTTTATTAGTTAATAATAAAACCAGTTCAAATGAACTGGTTCTTTTTTTAAAAATCTAATGTTTCGTTATCATCACTTTGTTCTTGAGTAGTATTATTATTTTGAGTAGTAGTATTTGATTTATTAATAACTATCGCAGCATCTTCATCATCTAATTCAACTAATCTTAATACTTCTTCTATACAAGTTTTACCTTCAACAGCTTTTGCAAGCCCATCTTGTAAAAGTGTTTTAGTATCACCTTTATAAACTATTTTCTTTAATTCTTCTTTAGACATTGAGTTTGCTATAGCGTCTCTTATTTCCTGAGTAATTACAAGTACTTCGTGTAGTGCAATTCTTCCTTTATAACCACCAACACATTCACTACAACCTTCTGAGTAATAAACTTCATTAATATCAATCCCTAAGTTCTTTTTAACAATCTTTTTCTCATAATCAATAGCAGGTCTTGTTTTCTTGCAGTGAATACATAACTTTCTTGCAAGTTTTTGTGATACAATACCATTTAATGAACTAGCAAGCAAATATCTTTCAACGTCCATATCAGTTAAACGTTCTATTGTATTAAGAGCGTTATTAGTATGTATTGTAGATAATACTAAGTGACCAGTAATAGATGCTCTAACTGCTATTTTAGCTGTTTCAGTATCACGAATTTCTCCGATCATTATAATATCTGGGTCTTGACGAAGGATAGATCTTAATACCTCAGCAAACGTAAGACCAATTTCACTATTAACTTGTATTTGGTTTATACCTTCAATACTCATTTCAACTGGGTCTTCAACTGTAACTAGGTTAACTTCAGATGTGTTAAGCATTTGTAAAAGGGAGTATACAGTAGTAGATTTACCAGATCCTGTTGCACCTGTAACTAATATTATACCGTTTGGTTCTTTAGCTAATGCCTTCATCTTTGCAAGGTTATTTTCAGTAAAACCTAAAGTATCTAAACCAGCCATTGCATCTGAGTAATCAAGAATACGAATAACTATTTTCTCACCAACATTAGTAGGAAGAGAAGAAACACGCATATCTAAGTTTATATCTTTAATAGCCATTTTAATAGCACCATCTTGTGGTAATCTACTTTCTGTTATATCCATACCTGATAATATCTTTAATCTTGCTATTAAGTTTTTCTTAACATCTAAAGGTACAACTAAATAATCTATTAAAACACCATCTATTCTGAATCTAACTTTTAAAGTTGTCTCAGAAGGATCAAAGTGAATATCACTAGCTCCTGCTTGAGCAGCATTATATATTATCTCATTAGCTACTTCAGTAATAGGCATTTTAGTAAAATCAAATTGTTTTAACATAAATAACCATCTCTTCCCATTTTATTCTTTAATAAACTTATTCTACTACTAGATTTTATTACAAATATATTATATAATATTGAAAGTAAGATATCAAGATAAAATAGAAAATATAATTTTAAAAGAAGGTATAATATGAGTAAAAAAAGTAATAATAAGGGTTATTTTTTAGCGGAAACAATAGTTGTAATAGCACTTGTAACAAGTGTTATGGCATATGTATTTCCAAACGTAACAAAGGTATATGATAACTATAATAATAGATCTAAGCATTATGATCAAACAGAGGATATATATAATCTTAAAACTATATACGAGTTTATGAAAGAATCATATTATTCTGGTGCACAAGGAAATTGTGGAATAGAAAGTTCAGGTTATAATCCACTTTGCTCCAATTTTAAATGGATAGAATACTATACGTTAGATACAACAGATATAAATTCTTCACTGTTTGAAACATATCCTGACAATACTGGTGTTGGATGTAGAAAGTTTTCTGATAACACTTTAAATAATGAATTATCTGAATTTGAAAATAGTAAGAGAAATTTACTAAGAGAATTTAATATAGAGAAAATTTATTTAACAGGTTACTTAACCGCCGTAAGTGTTAGTGATGACTATAATTTTAATAAATATTTAAATAGACTTAAAAAAAATACATCAGATTCATCTTCTTATAGATTAATAGCTGTTATAAATGAAGATGGAAAAACAAGATACGCTTCTATAAAGGTAGACAATCCAAATCCTAAGAGAAATTGTAATTTAGGAGGTTCATAATGAAAAATAACAATAAAGGCGTTACACTAATTGAACTAATCGTAGCTTTTGCGATAGTATCAGTTGCAACTATCTATTTTTTTCAAACAGTTTCTTTAGTCAAAAGAATGTACGCTAACGCAAGAGAAGAAACAAATAATTATGCAGATAAAACTTATACAATTAGAATAATGGATGCATGTATCGATAAATATAATACAACACCTGCAAGTAAAATGAAAGATAAGTGTCAAAATATTGGTGATGCAGGCAGTATTACAAGTATGGAAAATATTTCTGATGAAAATAACCTATACAAAGTTACCGTAAAAACCTCGAAAAATTCAGAGTATAAATTTTCAAGATATTACACAATGCAAAGTAGTGAAATTTCAACATTTAATTACAGTGATTTTGATTCAACGCAACACTATTTTAATAGTTATGAAGCTTTGCATAACGAAAATCCATCCAGAACATTTTGGTATAAAGAAGGTAATGGTAACGAGATGCCTATGCCAGATGAAAATACTTATATTTATGGTGTATCAGATGGAAAAAATTATACAAATAGATATGTTTTTAAAGCTTCAATCGATAATTTTGCGTTGATTAATTATAGAGTTGCAACTGATTGTGGTCACGTTACTAATTTACTCAACTATGGTACTGATGATACTGAAAATGGTGTCAATAAGTGGTCTTTTACAATTAAATTTTACGATGCTAATAATAACTTGATAGAAGGCACTGGTAAATGCACTAATGTGAAACTTAGAGATTGTAGTGGGGGTGTATGTAAAGGAAATGTATGGAGTGACATTAAAGATTGCAAAAGTAATAGATATTTAAATGGTGGACATATAGAGTTTTTTATAAATCATGGTTCTGTTGATGAGAATGACAATCCTGGTTGTACAGCTATGGTTGCAGTTAGCAAAATATCTGATATTAATAATTAAAACAATCTAAAGATAAGATATTTAAAGTATCTTATCTTTTTGCTTTTTATCATGGATAAGGCTTGCATATGAATACATATACCACCAAAATTTAGTATGTAAAATGAGAAAATAAATTTAAGAATATTATTAATATTTAAACATGATATTTTAGCTATTCCACCTGCCATTTCTAAAATACCATTTATTAATGTAGATGTAATATCATTTAAACTAAATATATGCTGTATTAAAGTAGTTAATATATTAAATAGTATTACTACAGATAGAATCATTAATACTGAGTTAATTGACGTTTTAATGGTACTAAATAGCTTATTTATAAATGTTTCATCATTTAAATTAATATAGTTTTTATTTTTACTTTTATTTTTAGGCCTTGTAATATATGCTTTTATTAAATTATCTATAAGTATTAAAAATAATATAATAAATCCTGCTTTTATACTATTAAATATGTTTACTCCAACAAGTGATACTACAAATAAAGGATTAATAAAATGGGTAGAACACATAAGTGATGATGCTTCTTCATTATTAATAAGACCTTTATTTAAATATTCTTCTATATATAAGGCATTAGATGGAGTACCTGTTATTATTGATATTATAAAAATAGATGTCATGTACTCACTATAATTAAATAGTTTTTTAAATAAGTTTTTAATAAATTTAGGTATTATTATGCTAATGTTGTTTTTAACTAGTAAATTACCAACTATCATACTAGGAAAAAGAGAAGGAAAAACTGTCATAATAAACATTTTAGATGATAATATTACGTTTTTAACTATTATTTTTGAGTTAAATAATAGTAAAAACTCTATAAGTATTAAAAAATATATTATAAATAAGTTAATTTTCTTTGTCATTATTATTCATATCCTTTAGTAAACTTTATTAGAAAGGTTGATTTTTATGAATGAATATAAAAGTAAATTAATTGTTTTTGCATCTTCTATACAAGAGGAAAACATAGGTAATATAAAGTATGTTAAATTTTTAAATGATAATAGTGCTATTTTTTATAATCCCTTAGTTGCACCTAGATATTTTAATAATTATATAAAGGAAAATAACATAGTAAAAGCATATGAAATAACTGATGATAATGTTTTAGAAAAATATGCTAATTTCGTATATACTTTTACCCCTAATTCTGGTATTTATGAAGTAAATAAAGGTATTACAGTTTCAAATAAGTATATTTTATTAGTTGATAGTGGCATGGAAATAGAGGCTAATTTACCTAAGTATTCTTATGTATTTAAGGATAATAGGTTTTATGTTAAAAAATTAAATAAGAAAACTAATAAAGAATACTGTTATATAGCAGATGGTGAATATGTAAATAGTGAGTTAAAAAAGATAATGATACCAGTTTATGAAGCAGTTGATGGTATTTTATCTATTGATGATTATTCTTTTAAACATGATATAAAAACTAAGAAATATGTACCCAAAAAAATAAAATAATATCATAATATATGGTTAAAATAATATTATAATAATATATTATGTTGACATTATAATATAAAAATGGTAATATTTATATGAAGCAAAGAGGTGATTAAATGGAAGCTATAACAAGTGCTATTAGTGTTCAAGTTGATACTAAAGACAAAGAACAAGCAAACAATATATTAAAAAGTTTAGGTCTTAATATGAGTACATTCGTAAACATGGCAATAAAGCAATTAATTTATACAGATGGATTACCTTTTGAAGTTAAAAATCCAAATCCAAATAGTAAATTACTAAATGCATTAAATGAAAGTGAAGATATTTTAAGTAATAAGATAAATGCAAAAAAGTATCATAACATGGATGAATTATTAAAGGATTTAAAAGATTGATCAATTATGATTTTAAATATGAAGTACAATATACGAGTCAATTTAAAAAAGATTTTAAAAAGATTCTTAAACAAGGAAAAGATAAGAAAAAATTCATTGATGTTTTGAATAAAATAGCGAATGGCGAAAAGCTAGATTTAAAATATAGAAATCATAATCTTTTTGATGATAAATTATATAAAGGCTGTAAAGAATGTCATATAGAACCGGACTGGCTTTTGGTATATAGAATAGTTGAAAATAAGCTTATATTATTATTGGTTTCTCCATGAACTCATAGCGAATTATTTGGTAAATAATTCTTTAAGCAATATTAAAAAAGTGATTCCTACTTTGACAAGAACTAAAAAAAGAAACTAGAGAACGCACTCTAGTTTTATTTTGACTTTTTTAAATGGTTATTGTTATGGTTTTTTTTACCAATTTATTATATAATATTAGTTAGGTGATTTGAAGTGACAAGACAAGAAGTAGATAGAAAAAAAGTATCTCCTATGATGAGACAGTATTTAGAAACTAAAGATAAATATGAAGATGTTATATTATTTTATAGATTAGGTGATTTTTATGAAATGTTTTTTGATGATGCAGAAAAAATATCTCATGAGTTAGAGCTTACTTTAACTGGTAAAAATGCTGGTTTAGATGAAAAAATACCTATGTGTGGAATACCTCATCATGCGGTTAATATATATTTGGATAAGTTAATTGAAAAGGGTTATAAAGTGGCGATATGTGAACAAATGGAAGATCCTAAAAATGCTAAAGGCATTGTTAAAAGAGATGTTGTTAGAATAGTATCAAAAGGTACTGTTATGTCTGATGAAATGCTTGATGCAAAGAGTAACAACTTTATAGGAGCTATAAAAGATTTAAGACATTGTTTTTCTTTATCATACGTTGATTTATCTACTGGTGAATTTAACTCTTTATTAGTGCCTCTAGAGCTTAATAAAATAATAACTGAGATAGTTAATAATAATATAAATGAATTAGTTGTTAAAGAGCCTATTGATAATAGAATAATAGATATTTTAAAAAAGCAGTACAACATATCTATTTCATATGAGGATAATGAAACTGAAATAAAAGAATATAAAGATTTATATAAACACATAGATGATTTTAGAGTTTTATCTTCTGCTTTTATTCTTTTAAATTATTTAAGTGAGACGCAAAAAAGAAGTTTGGATCATTTACAAAAAATAACTCTTAGAAGTTATACATCATATTTAAAGATGGATATACATACTAAACGTAATTTAGATCTTGTTAGGAACTTAAGAACTAATGAAAGAACTTATTCTCTTTTATGGTTACTTGATAAAACAAAGACTGCTATGGGTTCTAGAATGCTTAAACAAATGATAGAAAATCCTTTGGTAAATAGAGAAGAGATTGAAAAAAGATATGATATGGTATCTGTTTTATTAGATAATTTTTTAGTTAAAGATGAATTAAGGGATTTATTAAATAATGTTTATGACCTTGAAAGATTGTGCGGAAAAA
>JALEND010000040.1 GCA_022768045.1 Mycoplasmatota bacterium
TTCTGCTTTTGTATGAATTACTTTAAGTGGTTTTGCATAGTCAAAGAATTTTTCTTGATAAAAGTTATAATATTCGTCTTCTTTTATTTTTGACTTATTCTTTTTCCATAATGGAATCATACTGTTTATTGGATCAGATAATGTAGTCTTACCTGTTTTCTCATCTTTTTCTTCCATTTTAATTGGGTATGTTACATAATCTGAATATTTTTTTATAAGTGATTTTATCTTAAATTCTTCTAGGAATTCATCATAGTTTTCTTCTTTTTCATTTTCCTTTATGTGTAGTATGATTTTAGTACCAGATTCTTCTTTATCTATTTCAGTTATTTCGTATCCGTCAGCTCCTGCTGATACCCATTTATATGCTTCTTTTTCTCCAGCTTTTTTACTTTCTACAGTAACTTTATCTGCAACCATGAAACTAGAATAAAAACCAACACCAAATTGTCCGATTATATTTATTTTATCTTTTTTTGTTAAACCTTCCTTAAATGCTAATGAACCACTTTTAGCAATTGTACCTAGGTTTTCTGATAATTCATCACGGTTCATACCTATACCATTATCTTCTATTGTAAGTAATCTCTTTTCTTTATCAATACTTAATTTTACAAATAACTTCTTTTTATCAACTTTTATTTTTTTATTAGTTAGTGATTCATAGTATATTTTATCTAATGCATCACTTGCGTTTGAAACTAATTCTCTTAAGAATATTTCTCTGTTTGTGTAAATTGAATTGATCATTAAATCTAATAATTTTTTAGATTCTGCTTTAAATTGTCTTTTAGACATATTAATCATCTCCTATTTTCTTCATGTTAACTAAATTATAGTACCAAATTTTAGCACTGTCAAGTCTATAGTGCTAATAAAATTATTAAAAATAATTAAGAAAAGAAAAAATTAAGAACCATAAGCGTTCTTAATTTTAATATAATCCATGAATTTTCTTTATATCTTCATCTGATAAGTCATCAACTTGCCACATATTAGCTTTTTTGCTTAAAGATAATTCTACGGTTTCTGTTATAGTATCATCGACTTTTTCCATTAGCTCTAACTTTCTCTTTGTAAATTTATCTTCTGAGTATTCGCCTTTATCATCATTAAATTTACTTGGATCGTTTTCTAATTCTTGCTCAGCTTCTAATATTGCACTTTTGTAATCTAAAACCGTTAATTCAACAGTTGCTGTTGCTGTATCTTTATCTTCTTTTACAGATTTTATTACATATGCTAATCTATCATATTGTTTTTCCATTAATTCTTGATATTTGACCTTATTTTCATCATTCATTACTTCGTTTTCTATCGTTTCTTTTAACTGAGTTATTACATTATCATCTTTGTTACGATATTTTTCAAACATAGTATCAATAGCAGCTTCCGGTTTTGTATCATTAACTGCACATCCTGCAAATGTTATTGCAATTAGCATAATACTTATTATTCCTAATATTTTTTTCATTATTATTTTCCTCCTTCATAAATATGATGAGAAAAATATTCAAAATTTATACTATTTTTTTATATTTATTACTTTTGTTAGTTTATCAATTATATTATTATCTAAGTTTTTAATTTTTTCTTTTAGTTTTTTTATCGCAATAGATGAATCTTTTTCTTCTTCATTAAAGCACTCAAAGTATATGTATTTTATTTCATCTTTCGACTTAATATTATCCATGTATTTTGTAACCTGACTAATTTTTTTAGCCTCATTTCTTGTTATGCAATCATTATAATCATATTTTTTTATTATTTCATATTTTATATCAACTATTTTATCTAATTTTCCTGATAAAATGATATCTTCTTCTTCATCAAATAATAAATAGCTTCTATTTTTTATCCTACCATCTTTGTAAAATTCAAATGCACATGCCACTTCTCCTGAGTAAAATATACATGCGTATTCTATGTTTTTAACTAATTTTCCACCAAATAATTCGGTTTTATCTTTTATTATTTTTAAAAAATTAACGTCAATTTTAGCATCATTGTTAATAAGATCATATAAGCTATCGTCTTTTATTTTAAAACATAGTATTGATTTTATATGATCAATATTATCTGTTTTGTTCCACTCATAAAACTCATATGGATTTTTTTTATAATTTAATAATATATCATATATTTTTTGCATTTTTATCTCCTTTAATAAATATTGAAACACTAATCATAAAAACACCTAATATTAAGTATATAAATGAATAGTTATTTAAAGAATACTTTATATACTCATTTAAAGTGTACCCAAAATATAATAAATTTATGTATAAAATATTTGTTATTAATCCTATTAAAGTAAGTATAAAACCTAATATATATAATAATGTTTTCATTTTTACCACCTACTTTATAATATTTTATTAATATATTTTTTAGAATAATTAGTTTATTTTACTTTTAAAATAGTATATAATTTAATATATAATAAAAGGAGGATTTAATATATGTTAATAAAAGTTTTAGAATATGTCTTTTTAGGACTCATACAAGGTTTTACAGAACCAATTCCTATTTCTTCTAGTGGACATTTACTAATTTTTAAAAAGTTATTTAATTTTGATATGTTAAATGACATTAATTTTGAAATAATTGTTAATTTTGGTTCATTTCTTGCAATATTTTTCTTATATAGAAAGGAAATATTTCAAATTATAAAGGACTTTTTTAGCTACTTCAAAACTAAAGATGATAAGTATAAGGAAAATTATAAATATGCTTGGTTAATAGTTATTGGTACTATTCCTGCTGGTTTACTTGGAATATTTTTAAAAGATAAAATTGACTTATTATCTGATAATGTTAAATTAGTTGGTTTTGCTCTTATAATTACTGCTATTGCATTATTTTTAATAAAGGATTTTAAGGGTAAGAAAGATAAAAGTCAAATCACAATATTAGACAGCATTATAATAGGTTTATTTCAAGCTGTTGCTCTTTTCCCTGGAATATCTAGAAGTGGTGCTACCATTGTTGGTGGCATGAGTACAGATTTAAAAAGACAAACCGCAGTTAATTATTCATTTATGTTATACTTACCAATTAGTGTGGCAACTCTTATATTAGGGGTTAAAGATTTATTTGCGACACCTAATTTATCATCTCTTATGCTTCCATACTTTTTAGGAATGATAGCAAGTGCTGTATTAACTTATTTTTCAGCTAAATGGTTCATAAATATTATGAAAAAAGGAAAGTTAATATACTTTTCAATATACTGTATGATTGTTGGAATACTTGTAATATTATTTTTAAAATAAAAAAGACTTTTAATAAGTCTTTTTAATTTACAACTAAAATTATTCCTATTATTGCAACTATTATTAATACTAATATAGATATTCCTGTCTTAATAAATAACTTTTTCTTTTCTTCATCTGTTAATTCTTCCATAATAGCCTCCTACCTTTTATTTTCTATAATTTTATCATAATCTCATTAAAAAGTCATCAAATCCAAGTATTTTATCTTTTTTACCAGACTTTATTTCATAATCTAGGTTATATAATTTTTTTACCAAATCTTCTAGTTCATATATCATATAATCGCACTCTTTTGCAAGTTTAACCCTATATGGATGGCAATTTAACACTCTAGAAATTTCTTCATTACTATTATACTTATCACTTAATATTTTTACTCTATAAATAAATGTTATTTGTTTACCTAACATGGATATAATTTTAATAGGCTCTTCTTTTAATATTTTAAGATCATTCATGCACTCAAAGATCTTCTTATAATTTTTTTTCATTATTCCATCTAATAGTTCAAAGATATTATCTTTAAAAGCTCTTGATGAAATATTATTTACATCATCTATTGTTATTTTAGTATCATAATCTTTATATAAAATCATTTTATTTATTTCATTTAATATAACATTAATATCATTTCCAACATAATCTAAAAAATAATTAGTTGTTTTATAATCTATTTTATAACCTTTTTCTTTAAATTCATTAATAATAAACTCAGGAAGTTTTTTTTCATCTATTTTATCTACGTGAATAACATTTGCTTTTTCTTTAAATTGTTTAACTATTTTTTTTCTTTCGTCTAACTTTTCTTCAAGTACCGTTAAAACAACTATGTTTTCGTGATTATCATCATTTAAATAATTTGATAAATATTCAATATTATGGTTTATATTACTTGGAATACTAGTTAAAAATAAGGCATTTTCACCTATTATTAATTTTTTACCTTCAAACATTGAAATGCATAGTGCATCATCTAATAAGTTATCAATCTTATCTGTTGATAAATCATAGGTTACTACGTCTTTTATATCACCCTTTATCTCATCTAGTTTTCTTTTTATTAATTTATAATCACTACCATAAATTAAATAAATATCCTTCATATTTAATCACCATCTTCATTATAACATCTTTCATATAAAGATACAAAAAAAGCTATGCTGCTTAACATATTTTTTAGTAAAAGAAAAAGAAACTATGCAAGTTTCTCTAATAATTCAGCTTTTTTCATAGTGCTGTAACCTTCAACACCTTTTTCCTTTGCCATTGCCTTTAATTCAGCAACAGTTAATTTTGATATATCTTTTGTTTCTTCAGCTTTAACTTCAACTGATTTGCTTTCTTTTTTTACTTCTTTCTTAGCAACTTTAGCTTCTTTTGGCATTTTACCTTCTAAAGCATCTTTTGCAACTTGTACTAAATTTGCGAATGATTTTGGTGAATCAATAGCTATTTCAGCTAACATCTTACGGTTAACTATAACTCCTGCCTTTGTTAAACCATTAATGAATCTTGAATAACTAATTTCATTTTCACGACATGCTGCATTTATACGAATGATCCATAATTTTCTGAAATTACGTTTGTTTTGTTTTCTATCACGATATGCATATACTCTAGAATGCATTACTTGTTCTTTTGCAGTTTTAAATAAACGATGTTTACTTCCGAAGTATCCTTTAGCTTCTTTTAATATCTTCTTACGACGAGCTTTTGTAACAGCTCCATTTTTTACTCTTGCCATTTTATTTCCTCCTATTTACTAACTAAATATTATTTATTATTCTCTTTAATCTTTTTGCATCAGCACTACTTAAGTTAGCTTTGCTTCTTTTATTTCTGTTAAATGCTGTATTTTTAGAACCAGTATTATGTCTTTGTCCTGGATGTCCAGTAGTTATAGAACGACTATTTCTAACGTTTAATACTTTTTTTGTTCCCTTATGTGTTTTTTGTTTTATTTTTTTTACTTTTGCCATGTTCATTTCTCCTTTTAGATAACTATTTTTTTATTGGACTTAGTAAAGCCATCATATTTCTTCCTTCTAATGTTGGCTTAGTTTCCATTTCACATACATCTTTTAATTCTTCTGCAAACTTAATCATTACATCTTTACCCTTATTAGTAAATTGCATTTCTCTTCCTCTAAAACGAATACTTATTTTAACTTTATGTCCTTTTTCTAAGTATTTTTTAGCGTTATTTAACTTAGTGTTAAAATCGTGAATGTCTATGTTTGGTGATAGACGATATTCTTTTAACTCAGCATGATTTTCTTTTTGCTTTTTCTGAGATTCTTTTTGTTTTTTCTTTTTCTCATACTTAAACTTGTTATAATCCATTAATTTACATACTGCATTTTGACCATTATCGTTTATTAATACTAAATCAAAACCAGCATATGAAGCAAGCGTTAATGCTTCTTCTTTTGATTTTACTCCCAATTGTTCTCCATTTGGACCAATTACAAGCATTTGTTTAACTCTTATTTGACCATTAATTGGCATTTCTTTTTCTTTAGCTATTATCAAGCACCTCCATAAAAAAATGAATACAAGAACAGTATTCACTCAAAAAAACGCTTATTATCTATAATATATCAATTTTATTTTATTATATTTAATTAACTGGCGTTTACCCATTACTTAACTGTAATCAGGTGAGATGAATATTCCTCTTCTTTCCATCAATATCAAAATTACCCCTATAGTATACAATATATTTTATGTTTTGTAAAGCTTTTTATTACTTTCTTCTTTTTTTAATATTAGAAAGTCCTTTAACATAACCAGAAATATTAGTTAATTGGTCATTTAAATAGCTAATATCCCTATTATTATCTATAACAAAATCAAACCATTCGTTGTCAATAAACTTAGATCTTTTAGATATTTTATCATAGTAAAATTCTTCTGAAATATTATTAGAATACTCGCAATTATCACCTATTATTGATGGATCTACACTGTTAAAATTAGTAATTCTTTTACTAATTCTTGCTATGTTTTCTTCATTTGATTTTGAGTCTAGTTTTATTTTTATAATGTTATATCCAAGTAACTCTCCAATGTTTTCATATCTTTCAATTCTACTTTTATTATCAAAATCCATATCAATAACAAATGATGCTCCACTTAATAATAATGTTGCTAATCTTTTTTTACACTCACTAGCGACTTTTTTATTTAAAGAATCTTCACTATTATAACTTTTTTTATAATAATTTCTTATGTAATCGCTACTTGCTACAAAAAGATTAAATTTTTGAGACAAAAATTTTGCTGTAGTTGTTTTTCCACTACCTGGAACACCAAATAAAATAACTAATGTTTTATTTTCATTTCTAGCTCTTTTTAAGTCTCCATGTTTAATAAATTTTGACATATAAATCAACTTCCTTTATGTAATATGTATTATATAAAAAAAAGAATAAAAAGTAAATTAAATACTTTTTATCTTAAACTACTTATTTTTGAATCATAATTATCTGAGTTTGTAACATAAGAACCTGATACAACAAGTGTGCAACCTGCTTCTTTTACAGCATCTATTGTCTTATCATTAATGCCACCATCAATGTTTATTATTAAATCTTTATTAGTCGTTTTCTTAAACTCTTTTATTTTATCTAATACTTCACCTTTAAATTCTTGTCCACCCTTTCCAGGATTAACACTCATAAATAAAACTAAATCAATATCATCAATGTATGGAAGTAACTTATTAATTTTAGTTTCCGGATTAATTGCAAGTCCAACCTTTATACCAAGGTTTTTTATCTTATGTAAGATCTTATTATCTTTTATAATTTCCACATGAAATGTTAAATAATCAGGTTTTAATGAAGCATATTTAATAACAGTATCTAAGTCATTTACCATTAAGTGCATATCTATCTTTTTTTTAGAATAACTAATTACATCTTTAGCTACTTCTAAAGGAAATTTAACATCATCTACAAAAACTCCATCCATTACATCAACATGTAAAAAGTCAGCTTTTGATTCATTAACTTTTCTTACTGCGTTTATTAACCTATTATACTCTTTTAATATTGATACCGATACTTTCATCTTTTACCTCATATTATTTTCTATACTTTCTATAAACTTTTTATAGTTATCATACCTTGTTCTTCTTATTTTTCCTTCTTCTACTAATTCTTTTATATAGCAACCGTCTTCTTTTATGTGCAAACAGTCTTTATACTTACATTTATCTTGATTTTTAAAAAACTCTACAAAGTTATCTTTAATATCATTTTTATTCATTCCTATAAAATCAAGAGATGAAAAACCAGGTGTATCTGCTACTAGTCCATCTTCTATGCTAAGTAGTTCAACATGTCTTGTTGTGTGTTTACCTCTTCCAAGTGCCTTTGAAATCTCGTTTGTAGCTAGATTTAAATCAGCTTTAAGATGATTTAGTAAAGATGATTTACCCACTCCAGTTTGACCTGTTAAAACGCTTATTTTGTTACTTAGAATACTTTTTATACTATCTAAATTACTATTTATATAAACCTCATACCCTATTTGTTTATAATAACTAATTATTTCATCAATTTCACTTGTATCAGAAAGTAAATCATACTTTGTAAAACAAATAACTGGTTTTACGTTATTATACTCTATTACAACAAGCATCTTATCTAATAAATTACTAGAAAAACTAGGCTCTTTACAGCTGACTAATATAATTGCTTGATCTATGTTAGAAATAGGAGGCCTTATAAGTTCATTTTTTCTTGGCATAATTTTTTTAATTATATTATTATCTATATCAACTTCAACTAAATCTCCTACCTTTGGAGATAATTTTAAATACTTAAATTTACCTATAGAAGAACACTCATACAAGTGTCCTTCTATATCAACTGTCCATTTATTACTAATTAATTTAATTACTCTTCCTATCATTAATTTTCCTCATGTGATTCTTGACTAGTAGTTGTAGTTATCGTAGTTGTTGTATCTTCTGGCTTCTTTGATAACACTATTCTTAACGTGTCACTTTCGCCAATTTCCTCGCCAGAAGAAGGACTCATTGCAAGTACTATATTTTCATCTAACTCACTATTTTCTTGATAACTAGCTACTTTATAAGATATGTTTAAAGTATTACAAAATTCCTTAACACTATCCAAATCCCAATGTTCCGAAACCATGTCTGGATAAACTAGTTTTGGAATGTATAGTATTATTGAATCACCCTTCTTTAATGTTTCGCCAACTTTAACACTTTGCTCTATTATCTTATTTTGTTTTCCTGCATAGTTAATTGCATTTGATACTTCTTTTTTCTTTATTTCTACTATTATTCCTTCAGACTCTAACTCACTTTGTACTTGTGAATAATTCTTTCCCTTATAATCTAAAATATCAACGCCTTTAGCACCCTTAGAATAATAAACAGTTATTAAAGCACCTTTTTTAACAGAACTATTTTTCTTAGGATCTGTTTCTATTACTAGATTTTCTTCTACTGTATCACTTGATTTTCTTTTTCTATCAACCTTAAATCCAGATTTCTTAAGAAGTTTTTCTGCACTTGTAATATTCATTCCATATACATCAGGCACTTCAGTTGTTTTACTATCTCTTACCTTAGGTACTACAACAAACAATATAAATATTGCTAAAACAAACACTGCTAAAATACCAAATATAATTGCTAATTTAGTGTTACTTTTTTTATCTAATTCTTCATCTTCTTCGATTTTTTTAGCTACTACTTCTGTTTTCTTTGTAGGCTTTTCTTCTTTTTTTATTTTAATTGTTTTAGTATTATCAGAAAAATCATACTCAGGATACTTAAATGTAATCTTAGGCACATCAATCTTATCTTCATCCATACAAGTTTTAATATCTTCTGCCATTTCTCTTACATCACGATATCTGTTTTTAGGATTCTTAGCTGTTGCTTTAAGTATAATATTTTCAACACTTTGTGGAACTACAGGATTTAATTTTCTAACGTCTGGAAGTGGTTCTTTAATGTGCTTTAAGGCTATTTCAACAGCACTATCTCCTTTATAAGGAACTCTTCCTGTTAACATTTCAAACATCATTATTCCAAGAGAATAAATATCACTTCTTATTGTAGAACCTTTACCACTAGCTTGTTCTGGTGGTAAGTAGTGCACACTTCCCATAACGGAATTTGTTTGTGTTAATTGCGCACTATTAAGTGCAGTTGCAATACCAAAGTCAGTAATCTTAACTAATCCACTTTCTTTAATCATTATGTTTTGAGGTTTTATATCTCTATGTATTATGTAAGAATCATGTGCAACTGCTAATGCATCTATTAATTGAAGCATTATATCAATTGTTTCAGGTAAAGTTAAAACACCTCTTTTTCTTATAAGTTGTTTTAATGTTTTACCTTCTATGTATTCCATTACGATAAAAAAGTTACCATCATCTTCATCAACATCATATATTTCAACTATGTTAGGATGAGATAATGATGATGCATTAAGTGCTTCTCTTTGAAACCTTCTAACAAACTTCTCATCACCTGCTAAATCTCCTCTTAGCACTTTAACTGCAACTTCTCTATCTAGTATTGTATCATGTGCTAAATAAACATTAGCCATTCCGCCTTCACCAATTAACTTTTCAATTTCATAGCGATCATTTATGCGACTACCCTTTGCAATCATAATTATTCACCATCCATTTCCAAATATGCGATGGAAACGTTATCAGTTCCACCCCTTAAGTTACTCTTTTTAATCAATTTAACAATCTTTTCTTCTATACCTAAATCACTGTTTAAAACTCTTTCTATTTGACCTACTGAAAGCATATTAGTAAGCCCATCACTACATAATAATATTGCATCACTATTAATATCAACATCAAAAATATCAACATCAATAGGATTATTAGCTCCAAGTGCTCTCATTAAAACATTTTTTCTTGGATGATTTTGAGCTTCTTCCTTAGTTAGCTCACCTGTTTCAACAAGTAAATTTACTAATGTATGATCTTTTGTTACCTTATATAAACTATTTTTCTTCATT
This sequence comes from Mycoplasmatota bacterium, assembly GCA_022768045.1. GTDB lineage: Bacteria > Bacillota_I > Bacilli_A > RF39 > UBA660 > Aphodocola. The sequence goes on from JALEND010000040.1 coordinate 10,310, forward strand.
ACAAATCCAGAAGAATCACCTACGTTACCAAATAATATATAATCTTTTGTTACTACCGCAAGTACTAAAGTTGTACCCATTCCCTTGCTTTCTTTAAATTCTTCAGTATATTTAAATATATCCTCATTTAACTCTTCTGCCTTAGATCTTATCCAGTTTACAGCATCTTGTTTTTCTCCTATTGTATCAAGTACTTTAAACTTATCAGTAAGTCCATTAACCACTATGGAAGATGCAACTTCTCCTGCTTTATGTCCACCCATTCCATCAGCTACTACCATTAAGTATTCACCAGATAAATTTTTTACTATCATAACAGAATCCTCATTATGAGTTCTAACTTTTCCTGTATCAGTTATATAATATGCTCTCATTAAAATCACTATCCTTACCTTTGTTCACTTCTTAGTTGTCCGCATGCTGCAGAAACCTTTGAACCAAATTCTCTTCTTATTGTTACATTTATATTATTCTTCTTTAATATATCATAAAATTCGTTAATTGTCACTTTTTTGCTAGCTTTAAACTCTATATGACTCGTTTCATTATAAGGTATTAAGTTAACATAGCAGTTAATATCCTTTAATAATTTGCAAAGTTGTAATGCACACTCTTTAGAATCATTTACCTTATCTAATAATATATATTCAAAAGTAACTCTTCTATTAGTTTCTTTTATATATTCTTTTACGCAACTAATTATTTCATCTATTTTATAAGCTTTATTAATAGGCATTATCTTATCTCTTATTTCATCGGTTGGTGCATGAAGACTAATCGCTAAATTAACGCCGGTTTTCTCCTTAGTAAATTCTTTTATTTTAGGTACTATACCACAAGTTGAAACAGTAATATGTCTTATACCTATGTTAATACCCTTAGGTTCATTTATTATATTGATAAAATTCATTACGTTTGAGTAATTATCAAAAGGTTCTCCAATACCCATTAAAACAACATGACTTACTCTTTCGTTAATATCTTCTTCTACTTGTAATAGTTGTTCTACTAATTCATATGAAAATAGTTTTCTAACTCTTTTTAGTCTACCACTTTCACAAAAACGACATCCCATGTTACATCCAACTTCAGTTGATACACATAAACTATTTCCATAATCATGTTTCATTAAAACAGCTTCTATTTTATTATTATCACTAAGTTCAAAAAGGTATTTATTTACGTCTACGTCACTTTGTTTTTTTATTAACTTTAATGTATTTAAGTAAAAATTATCTTTTAAATATCTAATTAAATCTTTTTTTATATTTGTCATTTCATCAAATGATTTAACTTTTTTTACATATAACCAATCATAAACTTGACCAGCTCTAAACTTTGTTTCACCAATACTTAAAAAATAATCTTGTAAATCTTTTAACGTGTAATTATATATACTATTCATAAGAAAACTCCTTGATATAATTATATCAAATATAACTAATTTTGAATACTTATTTTATAAAAGATAATAATAAATATGAGGAGGAATTAAAATGGATGATACAAACAAAAGCATAAAATGTGATGTTGAAAGATGTAAACATAATGATTCTAGTTGTGGATATTGTACTTTAAATGAAATAAAGATTTCTTCATCATGTGCAAAATGTAAAAATAAAGAAGAAACTATATGTGATAGTTTTAAAGATAAAAAATAATAAAAAAGAAGATTACTTAAAACACTTTCCTACGTAATCTTCTTTTTTGTTTCCGTTAATAAAGTCTTTTATACTCATCTTCTTTTTACCAGGTAATTGAAGCATAGTAATTAATATACTAGAATCTTTTGTTACAACTTCAAGTCCGTTTTTATCAAGATTAATAATTGTACCAGGTACTTTATTATATTTATTTTTGCTAACAATAGATGACCATAATTTTATATTTTTATCATCTAAAACAGCATAAGCTCCTGGCCAAGAATTAAGTCCTCTAATTTGGTTAAATACCTCTTTAGATGTTTTATTAAATAACACATGTTCTTCTTCTCTTGATACATTATAAGCATATGTTGCATCTTCTTCTTTTTGTTTTTTTCTTTTATTTGTACCATTAATTATACTAGGCAAAGTTTTCATAAGAAGAGGAACTGATATTTTTTGAAGCTTATCATGTAATGACTCAGCCGTATCACTTTCTTCTATTTTAACACTAGCTTTTGATATCATATCACCAGTATCCATTCCCTTATCCATATACATAATTGTTATACCAGTTTCATCATATCCATTTATAATTGCTTTATGAATAGGTGCACCACCTCTTAGTTTAGGAAGTAAAGATGCATGAACATTTATACAACCATACTTTGGATTATTTAAAATAATTTCAGGAACTATTTGACCATAAGCACAAGTAATTATAATATCTGGATTTAAACTTATAATATCTTCATAATCTTCTTTTATTTTAATAGGTTGAAGAACTTTTATATTATTTTTAATAGCAACTTCCTTTATAGGAGAAAATGTTATCTCATGCTTTCTTCCTACCTCTTTATCAGGTTGCGTTACAACTGCTAATACGTTTGTTTCTTTAATTAATTCTTCAAGTATAGGAACACAAAAAACTGGTGTTCCCATAAAAATAACTCTTAAATCTTTCATATATATATCACCTCTCATAAAAAGAAACTCCTCTTTAGAAAAGTTTCAATATATCTTTTATTGTTATAAAAATCATAAGTGCAAATAACAAAAATAATCCTATGTTATTTACAATTGCATCTACTTTGGCATTTACCTTTTTACCAGTAATAGCCTCTATTATAATTATTAAAGCTCTATAACCATCAAAAGCTGGGAAAGGTACTAGATTAATAAACCCTACATTTATTGACAAATAAGCTAATAAATATAACAATCCAGCAAGTCCTGCTTTACTTTGTTGACCTACTATTGAATATATACCAACTGGACCAGATAAAGAAGAAACTCCTATTTTTCCAGTAAATAAAGCTTTAAATGTAATAATCATTGATTTGAAGATAGATTCAAATTTTACTGTAGCATACTTAAATGAATGTACTATTCCTCTTTTTTTAGTACTATCAAGACCTATACCATATGAATATGATGTATTTCCTTTTTTATCTTTTACCTTAGTAGGTTTTACATAAACATCTTTTTTATTTCCTGATTTATCAGTAATAGTTATCTTTTGTTTTTTAGAATTATTAGCTAAAGTAAGATCTAGAATAACGTCATCCCAAGTTTTAACCTTTTTATCATTTATTTTAACTATTACATCACCTTTTCTTATTCCGGCTTTATAAGATGCAGAATCTTTTCCAACAACACCTATTAAAGGCTTAGTAGTTGTACTTCCGTAACATAAAGCCATAATAAACAAAACTAAAAATCCTAAGATAAAGTTATTTAAAACACCTGCTAATGTAATAATTAATTTTTGATACCATTTTTTATTATATAGTTTTTTATCATTTGGAACTTTTTTGTCATCATCTACTTCTTCACCAGCCATTGCTACATAACCACCTATAGGAAATATACGAACACAATATAATGTTTCATCATTTTTTCTATTAAATGAGAATAGTTTAGGACCAAAACCAAGTGAAAATTCATAACAATAAACATGATTCTTCTTAGCCCATAAGAAATGACCTAGTTCATGAATAAAAACTATTATACCTAATATTAATATAAAATATATTAGTGTCATAGCTCCTCCTTAAATTATTCCTGATAATAAAATATATCCAATTACAACGAAAATAATACTATCTAGTCTATCTAATACTCCTCCATGACCTGGCATTATATTAGAAAAATCTTTTATATCATGATTTCTTTTTACTGCACTAAAGAATAAATCTCCTAACTGTCCAAGACAAGATAAGAATAATGTAACTATAATTAATGCAAATAAGCTAACATCGCTTGATATAAATATATAATAAAACGCACAAGCTATTAAAGTACCAAATATACCTCCTGTTATTGCTCCTTCCCATGTTTTATTAGGAGAAATTTTTGGAGCAAACTTATGTTTACCAATTAAACTACCACCTAAATGAGCATAAGTATCAGTCATAGTTGTTATTAAAAATAAATATACAAAAAGCATTATATTATCATTTCTAATTAATATGAACTTATTAAATATAGTTCCAACTAATATTGCCATAGCAGATAATTTAAAAGCCTCGTCTGCATTATATTTTTTATTATCATTACAATAAACAACTGCAAGCATTGGTAAGATAAGTGTAAGTACATAGTATACTTCTCTTTTCTCACTTACAAATGTAAGCAATAAAACCATAGCATATAATATTATATCTACATAAATTGGTCTTTTATTCTTATGAGGTAAATCTAAGAACTCCTTCATTGCTAAAACAGCTAAAACACATGCAGCTATTTTAAAATATATACCACCAATTATAAGAAGTGGTATAAATATTGCTAGTGCAACTACTGCACTAATAAGTCTTTTTTTCATATTATCACATCCTTAAGTATTATTATAATACATAGACAAAATTTTAACAATAAATATTAGTAATGTTTACATAAGTCTTTATAAATATTCGTCCATGTTTTCACAAATTAAATTATCACAATAATCTTTCATATTTAAATAATCTTTTTTATTTCTTACAGTCCAACCAAGTAATATTTTATTTCTTCTTTTCTTATCAGTAAAATAATTAGGCATACAGCTTATTTTATAAGAAATGAAATCAGTTTTTAATATTATGTCTAAAAATAATGTTCTTAAAATAATCTTAGTTAATGTAGGCATTTTATAATTTTTAAAATCATATGATAAAATTCCTCTTACATAATTTTTTCTATGCCTTCTAAACCAATTAATAGATAATGGATTAAAACTTTGCACTGCAAATAAACCATCATAATTATCAAGTAACTTTGAAAGCTTTTTTTCTAAAACGCCATTAAACTTACTTACCTTAGTTTCTATTAATAATGGTACACTACCTGATACTAAAGATAAAACTTCTTCAAATAAAGGTATCTTATACTTTGTACCTTTTAAATTATACTTTAAAAGCTCTTTATATGTACAATCTTCTATTTTTTTATCTATATTACACATTCTTTTTAAGTCATCATCATGAAATACAACTATTCTTTTATCCTTAGTTAAATGAACATCAAGTTCTATTATGTATTTATATCTAATTGCCTTCTTAAAAGCTGCTATGGAGTTTTCAGGTATGTTTTTATTTATATTATGATAACCCCTATGCGCTATTATATTACTAGTTAAAAAACTACAATCTTTCATTTTTATCACCATTAAATAATAATTCAAAACTACTAGGAACTTTACTAATAAATTCCATGTTTTTATTAGTTTTTGGATTTCTTATTAACATGTATGACGCATGAAGCATTAATCTGTTAGCAAAAGATTTTTTATTACCATACTTTTTATCACCAAGTATCGGACATCCTAAATCACTTAAATGAACTCTAATTTGATTTTTTCTTCCTGTTTTTATTTCAATATCTAACATAGAATACCTTTTACTTTCTTTTAAGACTTTATACTTAGTAATAGCTAATTTTCCATTTTTAGAGTCATTACTAGAATATACCAAAAGTGTTTTTGTTTCCTTTAAATAAGATTTAATAGTACCACTTTTTTCTTTTAAAATACCTTCTACAACTGCAGTATAGCCTCTTTTTAAGCATAATTTATCCCATGAATTTTGATACATGTATTTAACTTCCTTACTTTTAGCAAATATAACTATACCAGATGTATCTTTATCTAATCTATGAATAATAAATATTTTAGCCTTAGGATTAGACTTTTTCACATAATCACTTACTTCATGATAAAGTGTTTTTTCTTTTTCCTTTGGCGTTGATATACAAAGAAGATTAGATGGTTTATCAACTACTAAGATATTTTTATCCTCATAAATTATTTTTAGTTTCTTTTTCTTTTTTTTCATTTTTATACCTCTTTTTTAATTATATACTAAATTAAAAAAAAGAACTAGCCCATAGCTCTTTTAATCACTATAATTAGTATAACAGATATTAAGAAAAATATTGATATTTTAAGAAGAGAAAATAATATATCATTTGTTTCTTTTATTTTATTTTGCATATTTTTAACAGATTTTGTTAACTCTTTTTTATGCTCTATTTCCTTTATTTTTTCTTCTTTTCTTTTTTGTTCTTCTAACTTTTTCTTCTCTGTTTCAAAATCATCAAAAGAAAGAATTTCAGTATTATTTTCTTTCATATATATCATCCTTCTTATTCTTAAATATAATAACATTTTATAATATATTTTTCAATATGAAGGTCAAAAAAAGACAACTTTTGTTGCCTTTTTATATTAATAATTTTCTTTCTTTTTTTCAAAGAAACTTTGTGGATGAGCACATACAGGACAAACTTTAGGAGCTTCATCACCTACGTATACATATCCACAATTACGGCAAATCCATACTGTTTCTTCACCTTTTTTAAATACTAAATCATCATTTATATTTCCAAGTAATTTCATGTATCTTTCTTCATGCTCTTTTTCTATTTTACCAACCTCTTCAAAAAGAGTTGCTATTTTATCAAATCCTTCTTCTCTTGCAGTTTGAGCAAATTCTTTGTACATATCTGTCCATTCATAATTTTCTCCTTCTGCTGCTGCTTTTAAATTATCAGTAGTAGTTCCAATGTCACCACCATAAAGTAACTTAAACCATATTTTAGCATGTTCTTTTTCATTATTAGCAGTTTCTTCAAATATAGAAGCAATTTGTTCATATCCTTCTTTTTTAGCTTTACTAGCAAAATAAGTATACTTATTTCTAGCTTGACTTTCTCCAGCAAATGCTGTCATTAAATTGTTTTCTGTTTTTGATCCTTTTAATTCCATAATTATCTTCCTTTCTTCATACAATCACTACATATTCCATTTATATTAAAATTACAATCTGTAATTTTAAAACCTGTTTCTTTTTCTATTTTTATAATTTCATTTTTAGAAATATTATTATTTATATCAACAACCTTATAACACTTAATACACTTTATATGATTATGGTCAAAAAGTGTTTTATCAAATCTATCATTACCTTCATTTATTTCTATTTTTTTGATTAGGCCTTCTTTTACTAAAGTATTTAGATTTCTATAAATAGTACCTAAACTAATATTTGGTATTTTCTCCTTTACCATCTTATAAATTGTCATAGCATCAGGATGAGTACTTGAACTTAATACTGCATTTAATACTTCTTCACTTTGTTTTGAATATCTCATTTTAATCTCCTAAGTAGTAATGATTACTATTTAATTATATTTTATTTTCTATTTTTTATCAAGTTTATTTTCACTTTTTTTAGCTAATCTATAATTAACAAACTCTTTTAATAAAGTATATAAAACAGATGATATAGGAATACTTATTATCATACCTATAAATCCAAAAATAGATCCACCTATTAAAACTGCAATAAGTGCCCAAAGTGCAGGAAGTCCAACAGACTTACCAACTATCTTAGGATAAGTAAAATTATCATCAAATTGTTGAAGTACAAAGAATACTATTATATACCAAACAGCATTTATTGGATTTGAAACTGCTACTAATATCGCACCTACTACAAGTGTTATAAAAGCACCTATATATGGTATAAGAGCAGTTACCGCAAATAAAACTCCTAGTATTAATGCATATGGTATTTTTATAATTGATAAAATTATAAAAAACTCAAAACCTGTTAGGCAAGCATCAAGACACTGACCTGTTATAAAGTTTGTAAACGTAGTATTAGTTAATCTATAAATCCTAATTATTTCATCAGATACCTTAGTATTAAAAAACGCATAAATTATTTTTTTAGCTTGTCTTCCTAAGTTTTCTTTATCTGCTAAAATATATATTGCAATTATAAATCCAAAGAAGAACATTACTACTTTAGATATAGTACTAGATAAAAATGATATCATGATATTTATTACGTTATTAGCATTTATTCCAACACTTGATACTAAATGTCCAACGTTTATGTTTTTAACATAATCATCAACAACTGGAGAAATATTTGATACTTTATCTATTACACTATTTATCCAATCTAAGCTCTTTGGTAAGTTTTTACCAAGTGTTCCAATTGCCTCTATAAACTCTGGTATAATTAAAAACAATATAAGGGCAAGTATACCAAATATTATTACAATTGATAATAATAGTGATATTAATCTAATTAACTTTTTATGTTTTCTTTTTTCTATTTTAAATATCTTATTTTCTATTTGCCTCATAGGTACATTTATAATAAATGCAATAGCAATTCCTACTACAATAGGCATTGCAAGTTTTAAAACAAAATTAACAAAGTCAAAGAATAATTTATAATTAAACACAATCCATAAAGTTATTCCAGAAAAAATTATAAGTTCTGTTATTTGTTTTTTTAATTTCTTAGTCATATTTATACAA
>JALEND010000045.1 GCA_022768045.1 Mycoplasmatota bacterium
CTCAATACCTAGAACAGTTCTTATGAAAAATGGAAACTATAGTGAAGAAGATATTAAATACATTAAAAATTATCCTTTATTTGGATCTAGGGTAGTTAATTATTTACTTAGTTTAACTAGTGATGAAGAATATAAAAAATATGCAGAAAACATATGTAAATTTTGCCATGAAAACTTTGATGGTACAGGATACCCAAGTAACATTAAAGGAGATAAAATACCAGTAGAAGCTCAAATAGCAGCTATTGTAATTGCATATAACAACTTAAAGAAAAGTGGTTCTAATGCTAAAGATGCAATACTTAAAAAATCAGGAACTATGTTTAATCCTAAATTAGTAATTAGTTTTATGAAAATAGCAGATAAGATGGATGAAGAGGTTTAATTATTATGAATAATATTATATTTGATAGTATGGCATTTTCTATATGTGCACTTATTTTCCTAGTATTAATCTTAATAACTTACATAAGTAAGAAAAAAATTAAGAAAACAGAAAACCATGTATATGCATTTATGCTTTGGCTGACTACACTTCTTCTTATTATTGAAATAAGTGCTGTTTTTACAATGAGTATTAGAGATAAAATACCACTTGTAAATGAAATAGTATGTAGAGGTTATATATTAGGAACTATAGTTTGGGTTTTTTCTTTCACATTTTATATTTTATCATTATCTGATAAAAGAAATGCTATTATAAAAAAGAAAAAGATAGCAATAATAACTATAATTTCAACTATTTTAACTATTTCATTATTTGTAATATCTTGTTTTCTTAAAATTACTTATGTTGGTGGTAAAGGTGATTTATTTGTTATAGGTGGACCTGCTGTATATTCTATTTATGTTGCTGGATTTATTTTTATAGCAGTTGTATTAATAAAACTTATAAAAAATGATATGAAAATTCCTTTAAATCAAAGAATACCATTATATTTTGTTTTAGTGTTTTTTATTGTTATAACATTATTACAAGTTGCAACTGGTTATGATTTAAATGATTTGACTTACTTTTTTGCATTTTCAATAGCAACTTTATACTTTACAATAGAAAGTCAGGATAATAAATTAAAGGTTGATTTAGAAGAAGCTAAAGATGCAGCTAAAGTGGCAGATAATGCTAAAACAGAGTTCTTATCTAATATGTCTCACGAGATAAGAACACCATTAAACACTATTTTAGGTTTTAGTAATTCTCTTCTTAGTGAGAAAAATTTAACTGAAGAGATGATAAAAAAAGATACTAAAAACATTCATGATGCTAGCGTTACACTACTTAGTTTAATTAATAATATACTAGATATATCTAGAATAGAGTCTGGTAAGGAAACTGTAGATGAAAAAGATTATAGATTAGATAATACATTATTTGATATAAATAGTTTTGTTTATTCTAAAACTTCAAAAGAAGTTGAGTTTTCTGTTAATATAAATGAAGATATACCTAGCAAATATCATGGGGACCCTGTTAAGCTTTATAAGATAATTACACTTATAATATCTAACTCAATTAAGTATACAAAGTATGGTCAAATTAAGTTAGATATAAACGGAACAGTAAAAGAAAATAATTATTTTGAATTTAACATAGTAATATCAAATACTGGTCATGCTATGAAAATAGATGATTTTGAAAAAGACTTTAATGATTTTGTAAAACTAGGTAATAGTAAACAAAATAACATAGATAGTACTACATTAGGTCTTATAGTAGCTAAAAGATTAATTGATATGTTAGGTGGTACTATTAAATTTGAAAATGAACCTGGTAAAGGTACTAAGTACATAGTAACATTAGATCAAAAAATAGTAGATGATAAAAAGATAGGCAATATTTATGAAGCTAATAAAGAAGTAAAAGATGTTTTAAAGAGTATAGATTGTAGTGATAAAATAGCTCTTATTGTTGATGATAATATATTAAATATTAAGCTTGCAACAAGACTTCTTGGCACATATAACTTTAAGGTAGAATCTTGTTTAAGTGGTAAAGAGTGCTTAGAAAAAGTACAAGAGAAAAAGTATGATGTTATTTTCCTAGATCATATGATGCCTGAAATGGATGGTATTACTACTTTAAAATTATTAAAACAATCTGGTTATAGTATTCCACCTGTTATAGCATTAACTGCTAATTCATACTCTGGAATTAGAGATAAATATATAAAAGATGGATTTTATGACTTTTTGGCAAAACCAATAGTAGTAAAAGATTTAAATAAATTAATATATAATTTATTTGGAAATAAGGATTAGGAGGTAATTATGTTAACAGGATTATTATTAACAATTGGTAGCTTGTTCTTCGCTATATTACTTCTTATAGTATATTATTCTAAACATAGATTTTTATCTATTAGAAACAAGGTATATCGTTATCTTTTAATAGTTGCAATTATTCATACTTTAGCTGAGTTTGTAACCGTTTTTTGTGCTTATTACTTTGAAAATTTATTTATTAATTTAATAGCATTTAGGATACAATGGTTATCTGGTATAGTGTGGGCAGCACTTTTATACTATTATGGTATAACATTTATGTGTGATATAAAAGCTAAAAATTTAATTGATTTGTTTAAGTATAATAAGTCTACAAAATTATTAACTAGTTTATTTGTAATTTTTATATTCTTATACTTTTTCATACCATTTACTGATATGAGTTTAGATAAAGTATCATATGTTCCAGGTGCTGCAGCATATTATGTTTTATTTGTGTTTACAATAACAATATTTGCAATACTTATTTTTACAATTAAATATGGAAAAAAAGCAACGTTAAGAAATAAATTATCTTCTATATTTATGTTAGTAGAAACAATAATTATATTTATTTTACAAATGAATTTTAAATATATAGGGTTGTATTCTATTGGTATGATATTTCAAGATTACTTTTTATATTTCGTAGTTGAAAATCCAGATTTAAAAATAATAAAAGAATTAGAAGAACTAAAAGATGAAATAGAAAGATCAAATAAAGCAAAATCAGAATTTTTGTTTAATATGTCACACGAAATAAGAACTCCAATGAATGCAATAGTAGGATTTAGTGAAACACTTTTAAATGATCCAAATTATAATGAAAAAAGAGCAAGAACAGATATTAAACACATTGCATCAGCTGGTAATAACTTACTTGATATTGTAAATAACATACTTGATATATCTAAGATAGAATCAGGCCGTGATACAATAGAAGAAAAAGAATATTCACTAGGTAACATAATAATGGAATTATCTAGTATAATTGATGCTAGAATTGCTAATAAACCAGTTAAACTTATTATGGATGTAGATCCAGATATTCCATCTAGATTATATGGTGATTCAACTAAGGTTTTTCAAATTCTTCTTAATATATTAACAAACTCAGTTAAATATACAGAAGTAGGTAAAATTAAACTTACTGTAACAAAAAATTTAACAAAGACTGGTTATGTTGATTTACACTTTAAAATAACAGATACTGGTTATGGAATAAAAAAAGAAGATTATGATAAATTGTTTTTGAAGTTTAGTAGATTAGATACTGCTAAGTCAAATGAAATAGAAGGTACTGGACTAGGTCTTGTTATAACTAAAAAATATGTGGAACTATTAGGAGGTACTATAACTTTTGATAGTGAATATGAAGTAGGTACAACATTCTATGTAAACTTATCACAAAAGATAGTTAATTACTCTAAATTAGGCAATGTAACTGAGCCAATTAATACGGAAACTCATAGTGAGTTTGAAGATTATTCTAATTATAAAGTATTAGTTGTAGACGATAATAAACTTAACTTAAAAGTAGCAACTAGAATACTTGAAAAATATGGAATAAAAGTTGATACTTTATCATCTGGTAAAGAATGTGTGTTTAAAATAAAAGAAGGTGCTAAGTATGATATGATATTCTTAGATCATATGATGCCTGAAATGGATGGTATAGAAACTCTACATATATTAAAAAAGATGGATAGTTATGATATTCCTCCTATAATTGTTTTAACAGCTAATGCTATAACTGGTATGAGGGAAATGTATTTAAAAGAAGGATTTAATGAGTATTTATCAAAACCAATAAACATAAATGATTTAAATAAAATACTTGTTAAATATTTAAAAAAATAATGTTATAATGAAAACGGTGATGAAAATGAAAAAAATATTAGTGTTATTAACTTTTGTTTTATTTTCTTTTATGTTAACAGGTTGTTCTAACAAAAACGGAATAACAAAAGAAGAATTTAAAAAGAAAATGATTCAAAAAAACTTTTACGTTAATAAAAGTACAAATCCAAGTGGCGATACTATAAAAACAATATTATTTGCAAATAATAAGAAGTTTCAAATAGAGTTTTATGAATTTAAGACAGAAAAATATGCAAAAGATGCATATAATTCAAATAAAAAAATGTTTAAAAATTATAAAAAGAAAAACTCTAAGGAAAAAGAAACTAGTAGTGATAATTATAACTATTATTTTCTTGATGAAACTGATACGTATTACTCAGTAGCAAGAAGTGGAAAAACACTTTTATATACTCAGTCAAATTCTATTTATAAAAAAGATATTAAAAATATATTTAAAGAGTTGAACTATTAGTAAATAATAGTTCTTTTTTGTAAAACTTTATAAATATATATACAAAATTATTTACAGATATGTTAAAATAAAGGTGTTGATAATAAGGAGGAATTACGAAATGGGATTAATTAAATCAGCAATTAAAGCATTTGGTAGTGAAATGCACGATCAGTGGAAAGATTTTATTAAGTGTGAAGATATGGATATGAACACACTTATGGTTAAAAAAACTACAGAAAATGGAGTTATATCAAAAAACAGTGCTATTATGGTATCACCAGGACAAATAGCTGTTATATTTGACTCAGGTAAAATACTTGATGCAACAGCAGAAGAAGGAATATATACCTTTGATGAATCTACATCTCCATCATTTTTTGCAGGACAATTTGGAGCAGTATTTAAAGATATGTGGACTAGATTTACATATGGTGGAGCAGTAAATAAACAACAAGCAGTATTTTATATTAATGCTAAAGAAATAATGGATAATAAGTTTGGAACTGCATCTCCAGTGCCTTACCAAGATTATTCACATGCTATACCAAATCAAATGACAGGAGAAACAACTCCGCTTAGAGTACAAGTAAAATGTTTTGGTAAATATACATATAAAATAGTAGATCCAGCTATGTTTATGAGAACTTATGCAGGAACTGCTGATATAGTAACTAAAGAAGTATTAAATGAACAAATGCGTAGTGAAGTAATTTCATCATTCCAAAACGTATTAAATGAGTTAGGAAACAAAGAACATAAAGTTCCAGTATTAGAACTTCCTAGTAGTACTGATGAAATTAAAAGTACTATGGATGAAAAAGTATTTGATGAACCAATTAGACAAAGAGGTATTAAAATTGAAGGATTCGTTGTTGAATCAGTTACTTTAGATGATGAATCTAATAGAAAGATTGATGAGTATGAACATAATTCAAACTCTATGATGCAACAAGGTAGAGTTCTTGATGTTATGGAAAAGGCAGCATCTAATGCAAATGGTGCAGCTAATGGATTTATGGGTGTTGGTATGATGAACATGGCATCAGGTGGTATGAATACTGCTGTTATGCAAAATGCATTTTCTAATAATAATGCACAAGCACCAGCTAATAATGCAGCACCAGCATCAACAGCATCTCAAGGACCATCAAAATTCTGTCCAAATTGTGGTACACCATCTAATGGTGCTAACTTCTGTTCAAACTGTGGAACTAAATTAGGATAAAATAAAATGAAAAAGAAGAAAATAATTAATATATTACTTGTAATATTATTACTTTTTACTTTTACATTTTCAATTACTAGTATTAATACTGGTAAAGTAAAAGCTGACTCAGGATTTGATTCATCTTATGATTCAGGCTCTTCATATGATTCTGGATCATCGTATGATTCAGGTTCGTCTTATGGTTCTGGAAGCTATAGTGGAGGATCAACAAGTGCATCAGGAGGATCATTTATTGGTAGTATAATAACAGTACTTATTATAGTTGGTATAATACTTATCATTAAAAATCAAAATGGTAAAGCTATTAGTATAGTGAATTTAATGCCATTAAATCTTAGTTTAGAAATGAATGATGATGAGGTTAAGAAAATAATACCTAACTTTGATAAGCAAAAATTCATGCAAGATAGGTATAGTGACTTTATAAAAGTTCAAAATGCATGGATGGATTTTGATTATGATACCTTAAGAAGTATGTTAACTGATGAATTATATAATCAGTATGAAATGCAACTTGATACATTAAAAGTAAAAAATGAGAAAAATATTATGAGTGGCTTTGAATTTAAAGATGCTATGATAACAAACTTGCAAAAAGATAATGAAAAAGTTACTTTAACACTTGAAATGACTGTGTCATTCTATGACTATATTACTCAAAATAATAACGTAGTAAGAGGTAATAGTAATGTAAAAATAAATCAGCATTATGAAATGACTTTCGTATGTAAAATGGGTGATAAAAAAGCTGATAAGTGTCCAAACTGTGGAGCTAAGTTAGATGATAGTGCATCAAATATATGTACTTATTGTGGATCTGTTGTAACATCATTATCAGATAAATGGGTATTATCAAAGAAAGAGTCTAAAAGACAAAGATAAATTATAAAAAGGTAATAGTTATGAGCTATTACCCTTTTATCTATAATTAAGGAGCAAGTAATGGAAAAGAAAAAGAAGTATAAAAAAATTGGTATTTTCTTATGTATTATAGTTTTAATCTTTTTTGTAGTATGCATAATAAATCCATGTGACTTAAAAGCTGATTCAGGATTTGATTCATCATATGATAGTAGTTCTTCATCATCTTCAAGTAGGGATAGTAGTGATGGAAGTTTATTTGATTTAATATATCTTTTAATAAGACTATTTGTTATGTTATGGGATGTAAGTCCAGTACTAGCAATTATAGTATTTGGTCTAATAGTATTTTTTGTTATAAAATTCTTTGGTAAAAAGTCGCCTGTAAATACTATTTATCTAGATAAAACTAAAGATTTAAAAGATGATGAGATAATTAAAATAATACCTAATTTTAATAGAAAAGAATTTATAAATGATAGATATAATGACTTTGTTAAAATTCAAAATAACTGGATGAACTTTAATTATGATGATTTAAGAAAAATGTTAACTGATGAATTATATAATCAGTATGAAATGCTACTTGATACATTAAAAGTAAAAAATGAGAAAAACGTTATGGATGGTTTTGAATTAAAAGATTCTATGATAACTAACATTGTTAAAAATGATGATAAAGTAACTGTTACAACTGAGTTTGTAATTGAGTTTTATGATTATATTACTTTAAATGAAAAAGTAGTAAGGGGTAACAAAAATAATAAAATGACTGTTCATTATGAAATGATTTTCGTATGTAACATAAATAAATCTAATGATAAAAAGTGTCCAAACTGCGGAGCACCACTAGATGATAGCGCATCAAATGTATGTACTTATTGTGGCTCTGTTATAATATCATTATCAGATAAGTGGGTATTATCAAAAAAGGTAAGTAAATAAAAGAAAGAAGGAATGTAAAAAAATGAGTATAGAAGAATTAATAAAAGAAGATTCTAGTTTTACAGAAAGTGGTTTTTTAGCAAAGGTAGATAATACATTTATTATGCTTTTAACAGCTATTATGACTGATAATATGACTAGGGTAGAACATAAAATTAGTAAAGAGTTATTTAATAAATATAGTAGTATTGTAAATGAAAATAATTTAAATAACGAAAGACAAATGTATGATGAGTTAAACGTATGGTCTACTCAAATACAAAGTATAGAAAAAACTAATGATAAGTACATAATACATGTTTTATTAAAATCTAGATACATGGATTATAAAATAGATAAAACAACAGCTATATATAAATCAGGAGTTAATGATCATAGAATAGAAAAAGATAATTATTTAACATTTGAAAAGAGTGTTAATGCAAAAGATGAGTCTTCAGCTAGAAAATGTCCTGGTTGTGGAGCTAACATAGATGCTAATTCAACAGGTAAGTGTTCTTATTGTGGTGCAATATATGATACTGCAAGCTATGACTGGGTACTTACTGAATTAAATTAGAGTTACCTAAAAAAAATAAACCTTACAATTTTTCAAAAAAAATGCTATAATTATATTATAGTGTTTTTTAATACAATTTAAAATTAAAGAAGGTTGGTTAAATTATGAAAGATATATTAAAAAAGGATTTATCTGTTTTAGATATTAATAACAGTGTAAAAGATAGATTAAAAGAAAATGAAATTAACTTTGTATATGAACTTTGTGCTTTAAATAGAAAGAATCTTAAGGAATATAAATTTAAACCTAGTGAAATAAACGATATAATTGTAAAACTTCAATTAGAAGGGTTAGATTTAGGTAAAAAGTATAAGATAAAATAGCTAAATGACTAATAAGATTTAGTCTTTTTTTATTATATTTAATCATATTATTTACTGGTGATTAATATTGAATAATAAAAAGGTTAACTCTAAAATAAAAGTATTTATTATTGTAATAATGTTAGTGTTTATTGTAATTATATTAAAAGTATTTTATATTCAAGTATTTGAGTATAATAAGCTTAATACATTAGCTAATAGTTTATGGTCTCGTAATTTACCTATAGAAGCTGATAGAGGCCTTATTTATGATAGAAATGGTGTTGTACTAGCTAATAACATTACAACAACCTCTCTTGTTTTAATTCCAAATCAAATAAAGAATAAAAAAGAAGTTACTGAAAAATTAGCTAAGGTATTAAATATTTCTTATGATAAGATGAAAGATCATGTTTATAAGAAAACTAGTATAGAAAGAGTTCATCCATATGGTAGAAGATTAAACTATAAGAAAGCTAAAGAAATAGATGACTTAAAATTAGAAGGTGTTTACTTAGTTAGAGAGTCTAAAAGAAATTATCCGTATAAAAACATGTTATCTCATACCTTAGGATTTGTTGGTATAGATAATCAAGGTTTATCTGGTATTGAGCTTCAGTATGATAAATATTTAACTGGTAAATATGGTGCAATTAAGTATTTATCAGATGCTAAGGGAGGTAAATTAAAACTTACAGAAACTTATGTTGCACCTCAAAATGGTGTTAATATAACTTTAACAATTAATAAAGAAATACAATCAAGTGTTGAAAGAGAATTAGATAACGCAGTTACTAAGTATAATCCAGATAATGCCCTTGCAATTGCAATGGATCCTAATAATGGTGAAATACTTGCCATAGCATCAAGACCAGATTTTGATGCATCTAATTATAAAAACTACTCTGATGAAGTATTAAATAGAAATTTACCAATATGGTCTACTTATGAACCTGGTTCTACTTTCAAAATTATTACATTATCAGCAGCTTTAAATGAGAACTTGGTAGATTTAGATAAAGATACATTTTATGATTCTGGTAGTGTTAGGGTAGCAAATGCTAAGATAAGATGTTGGAAGAGGGGTGGCCATGGAGCTCAAACTTTTTTACAGGTAGTAGAAAACTCTTGTAATCTTGGAGTAAATACAGGAACACTTTTGAATTTGTAGAAACACTTGCAAATAGTATAAAATATAGCACCAAGATTGATGTTTGTTCTACATATAGTTTGATTTATGATGGTGTTGAATACTCTAGCAATGAAAGGATTGAATTTGATAATAATATGAAACAATCATTCAATGAAATTAAAAT
>JALEND010000078.1 GCA_022768045.1 Mycoplasmatota bacterium
AATCACCCTAATTATTCTAATTATAGTATAATTTTTTATTTTTTTAAACTACTTTTTTATTTTACTTTGAACATCTTTTAAAACATTATCTATTAAACTAGTAGCTAACCTTTCTATGTCTACTATACTGTAATCTTCAAATATATATAATTTTACCCCTAAACTACTTAAGTTATCTTTTATAATATCATCTACCATGCAATCTGAATATAAGAATGCTATAACGTTATTTGATATCTTTTTTAAACTAGATACTTGCTTTATCAATTTATCTCCTATTAATTTAAACTTCTTAGCATCATTTGAAATACCATCAAAGTTATAGCTATTTATATATACGTAATTTTTTACATTACCAATTATTTGTCTTGATGTTTTAACCTCAACTAAGTATGTTTCATCATTATTATCTATAAATGCTATATCACAAGGTGCTTTTTTTCCATTAATATTTAAAAACTCTTTTTCACTATATATTTCTTTTATATCATAATTATTTAATAAAGCTAATCTAGCGAAATAATTACCAAATATACCTAAAAGAGAACTGTATAAATCTTCTTTTTTAACGTAGTTTTTCTTACCATTTAAGCTTTGTTTTAAAATAAAACTTGTAAATGAATCAACAATACTATAATTCATTAAATTTGCAAGTTTTATAACGCTATCATATGAGCTTAAGTTTTTCTTAAGTGATTCTTCTACATAATTTTTTATAATTTTAATATTGTTTATCATAAATACTTTCTCCATAGTATACATTGTATCATATAAAAAGTAACAATTAATATATCTTGTTATTTTTTTACATGTTTTGACATTTTTACATTAACTAATTAATATTTTATTAAAGTATGTTATAATGTTATCTATGAGGTGATTTTATATGGCTGAAAGTTTAGTACATACATTTTTAGGATTATTTGAAGGATTAAAATCTATTCCTTATGGAAAAGAGTTAACGGTCTTTTTAATATCTTTAATGCCAATACTAGAATTAAGAGGTGGATTAATAGCATCTGCCTTACTTGGATTAAAAATAGTTCCAGCATTTATTATATGTTTAATTGGTAACTTACTTCCAATGCCATTTATATTATGGTTTATTACCCCGATATTTAATAAACTTAAGAAAACTAAACACTTAAGTAAATTAGTTAATAAGATTGAAAAAAAGGCTTTATCTAAAAAAGATAAAATTGAAAAAGCTGAGTTCTGGGGATTATTTTTCTTTGTAGGTATCCCGCTTCCCGGAACTGGTGGATGGACAGGAGCTTTAATAGCTTCTCTAATAGATATGGATAGAAAAAAAGCTCTTCTTGCTATAACTTGCGGAGTATTACTTGCAGGATTAATAGTTGGCTCTCTATCTTTTGGATTATTAAAAGGAATTACAGGATAAGGATGTGTTAAAATGAATGAACAAGTAAAAGAAATAACAAATAGAGATACAGATTTTGCAAAATGGTATACTGATGTTTGCAAAAAGGCAGATTTAGTTGACTACTCATCTGTTAAAGGTAGTATGATAATAAGACCATATGGATATGCAATATGGGAAAATATGCAAAAAATACTAGATAAAAAATTTAAGGAAACAGGTCATGAAAATTTGCAAATGCCTATGTTTATACCAGAAAGTTTACTTCAAGTAGAAAAAGATCACGTAAATGGTTTTGCCCCAGAAGTAGCCTGGGTAACTCATGGAGGTTCTAATGAATTAGAAGAAAGAGTTTGTGTAAGACCTACATCAGAAACTTTGTTTTGTGAACATTTTAAGAAAATAATTAAATCATATAGAGATTTACCTTTATTATATAATCAGTGGTGTACAATTGTTAGATGGGAAAAAACTACAAGACCTTTTTTAAGAACTAGAGAAATATTATGGCAAGAAGGTCATACTATGCATGCTACTAAAGAAGAGGCTATTGAAGAAACACTTAGAATGTTAAAGGTTTATGAAGATTTTCAAAGAAACATACTAGCAGTTCCAGTATTTACTGGTAAAAAAACTGATAAAGAAAAATTTGCTGGTGCAGAAGCTACTTACGCTATAGAAGCTATGATGTATGATGGTATTGCTCTTCAAAGTGCTACATCTCACTACTTTGGTCAAGGTTTTGCTAAGGCTTTTGATATTAAGTTTTTAAACAAAGATAATAAGTATGAAACTCCTTATCAAACATCATGGGGTTCTA
>JALEND010000005.1 GCA_022768045.1 Mycoplasmatota bacterium
ATAAGTTATCATTATTCCCTTATATATTCTTTTATTGTATACTGTTTTTATATTAGGTGATAAATAATCGTAGTTTTCATCTTTATTACCAACTTCAACATATATAGTAGGATCACTTTTCTTTATTTCATAATCTAAATATGATAAAAACTCATCTACTCTAAACGAAGATGATTTACTATATTTTTTTAATATATTAGTTTCTTCTTCATTTAAAACGCTAAGTATTTTTTTATATGCATCACTTTTATTTGATGATAATAACTCATATATTCCAAGAGAATTTATTTTGTTTTTAATACTAATTAAAACATTATAATTATTATCATAAGTATTTATATCTTTAAGAAATTTTTCTACTACACTCTTGCTATTTATCACAAATCTCTTGTCAATCTCTTTAAATCTTTCTAAAATATCTTCAACCTGATAATTAGCATTTGAAAAGTCTATTACACTAGCTTTATTAACAATACCATTATCAGATTCTTCTTTAATTTTATTATTTTCTTCTATTTTAGTTTCATTGTAATTACTTTTTATTTCATCTAGTTTTTTACTTTTCTCTTCTACTAAATCATCATAGTCTTGAAGTTTTAAAGCAAAGTAAGATTTAGATTGTTCATTAATAGTCTTAACTATGTTTTTAAGTAAGAAAAACATAATTAAGATCATTAATGCTAAAAAAGCAAATACAATAATGATAACTTTTATCATTATTGTGTAAGTGGATTAAAGAATAACAAGAAGAATGTAAATGCAAATAAAATCAATAAGAATATTGCAAGAACTATCATTACAGTCATTACAGAGTGAACTACATCTGCCTTTGTTTCTGGGTTTCTTCCTACAGCCTCTGCTACTTTAGATGATAAAATACCAATACCTATTCCTAAACCTAAGAATGCTAAACCTAGCATAATTCCTACTGCTGTCATTGTTGACGATAAAACTTGTTCCATAAATTACCTCCTAATTTTTATATTTATAGCTTACGTTAATATCTATATCATTTCCATTATATTTTAAATTTTCTAACTTAAGCTCTACCATTGATTGTTTTCTTTCAAAATCAAAAGAAGAATCCCATCCAGCTTTAGTAGATGCTTTTTTAATATCAATTTTACTTACGTTATATAATTCATCATCTACGTACATAGCTATATTCCCATTTTCTATTACGTAACTAGAATCTATTTTAACATTAAAATAAACTTTATTTTGAGTTACCTTTGTAACATTTATCCTATAATCTGGTTTATTTGTTTTAACTTTTACTATGTCATCATAAACCTCTTGTTTAGGATTTTCTTGCAATGTATAACCTATTGTTATTTTATACTCAGTATCAGGTATTAACTCATTTATTATATATGAATTAGATTCTTTACTAAGCTGAATTCTTTTCATACCATTAAGATTAGACGATTCAAAGTCAATAAACACAGAATTATATTCATTATTTGGGTCAAATACATTATAATTAACAGTTATACTATTAACACTAACCGATACATCACTTAAACTTAACCATCTTGTTAAGTCAAGATTTTTATTTGTATTATCACTATCATTTTTAGCACTACCTTGTATAACACTATTAGTTAAATTATTAAAACTCTTTGTTATTTTATTAAAATAACTTGCATAATAATCATTAGTATTATCAGTTTCAGGTGTCTCATCTTTTTCTAAATCTTTCTTTGTAGGTTCTATTATATTACCATCATCATCTTTTTTAGCTACAAAGTAATTTGTACTACCATTTACTTCTTTTAGATTAACAATTTTAGATGATATGACAAGCTTTTCATTAGCTATATCAAATTTAAAATTATCACAATTAAGTATAATAGGTTTTATTATACGTTCTTGAAGTTCATTATTATATAAAGTAACACTTCCATTTTTATCTATGTCTATTAATAAATAATTTGAAGTTTTTATACTATTATCTTCTGACTCTAGTTTTTTACTAACAACTAAGTATTTTCTATCATCAAGCTTATAAACAAATGGTCCATTATCTCTTATTATTTCCAATCTTCCATTCATTTTAACAACATTACCTGATAATAAAACTTGATAAAATGAGCCGTATAAATACATTTTATAATCAGTACTATTAAATACCACTGCATCTTTTCCTAAGTTATACTTAATATTTTCCTTATCTTTTTTAGTTTTAAGCATATAAGAAGAACTATATCCCTTATATATCTTACCATTATTAGATAATTTAATTAATTTATTATCTTTATCATATATTATACTTCCACTTTGGACGCTATACTCTTTATTACCTATTTGCATAAACATTTTAACGCCAAAGAAAAATATAATAATTATTCCAATTATTAGTAAGGAAAACAATACAAATAGTATAGTGTTTTTCTTACCAAATTTTCTTCGCATGTTTTCCCTCCTCTAATTATTTTATATAGTTATATTCTAACGTTTTATCTGAAATTATTTTACCAGAACTATCAATAAATTGTACTTGTATGTAATATAATCCACTGTCTTGAAATAATTGTGGCAAATTATATACATAATATGAGCTTCCGGATTCATCAGTTACTAGCTTTGGTATAAAATCACTTACTCCATCATTAGCGTATCCAGATAAATTATAAATTGAATATCTTACTTTTGTTATGTTAGTTAAATTTAAACTATCATAAAATACTAAATTTGCCTTTGTTTGATCTTCTAAGTTAGTAGTAACATATACAGTACCAACATCAGTATCTCCACTTAATGTACGTGTCATATAAGTTTTAGTTGCATCTTCAATATTTTCACCAGTATTATCTAAATCTTCTTTATAAGTTATAGTTATTATATACTGTTTATTTTTATCATAATTATTTAAATCAATAAAATTATTAATAGTTGATGTATTATATAATGTACCTTTTACGTTACTAGGTGTTACATCATTACCATCTAAGTCAGTTATAATAACTTTATAATTATTATTAACAACAACTCCATTGCTATCTTTAACATTTATTTTAAATCTTAATTTTTGATAATTATCTCTATACTCATACTTAACTATAAAGTTTGGTTTAGTTAACTGATATAAATCATATGTTGCATCATACGATTGCAAATTAACTTCTTTTACCACATCATCAACTTTTATATAAGCTACTGGTATAATAATAAATCTATAAGATGCTCCCGCTTTAAATATACTGCCAGTATTGGCATCAAATTGTTTTACAATCTCTTTTTTATGAATTGTCTCACTATTATCTTCATAAGTTAAAACTGTTTCCCATTTATCTTTATTTTTTCTTTGAACAATATACTTAATAGCATCATAACCTAATACTTGACTTAATGTATATGATAAGTTCATTTTTTTATTTTCATAATTACTTGCAGTTAATTTAATTTTTATATCATTAATTTCTATACCTTTTAATGTAATAAAATCATATCTTTCAGAACTACTCTTACTATCAACATCATATAGCTGCTCTAAGACATAGTCAGTACCATTTGATACCATTGCAAAAATTTGGAATCCATAATTTTTATTTGGCATTAAATTTTCAAATCTAATGTGTTCACTTAACTTATCAATAGAAACAGTTTTTTCTTCTACTAAGTC
The DNA here is from genome assembly GCA_022768045.1 of Mycoplasmatota bacterium. Taxonomy (GTDB): domain Bacteria; phylum Bacillota_I; class Bacilli_A; order RF39; family UBA660; genus Aphodocola. The sequence goes on from JALEND010000005.1 coordinate 3,626, forward strand.
ACCAGTCTTAAAATCTTTGTCTAATTCATATAATTTAACTATAATTGAATTATCTTTTATATCAGAATTACTTCCATAGAATTTTGCATTTATCTCTGCACTAGTAGTACTAGCTGCTACATCAAGTTCTCCAGCAGCATTTCTAACACTAATTCCTGGTATTATCTTATCAAATTTTATAGTATCAAAACCATCTTCTGGCTCTATTTCCTTACTATCAAGTAATTTCATAAGAATATATTGATAATTATAATTTACACCTTTATCATTTATATTAATATTAATTTTCTTACTTTTATTATTTATTTTACTTGTAAGAAGTAAATTTTCCTTATTAAATGATGTTTCAAATATAGAATTCAATGCACTAGGATTTATTTTTAAGTCTCCTTCTTGATTAATAGAATAATATTCACCATCATAATCACTGTTTTTTAATTCTGTTATTGCAAATAAATTACCTTTTGTATCAAACCCTGTAACACCAGTATCGTAATAACAATAAACTCTTACCTTTATTTTTTCATTCATCATTGTTTGAATATCTTTTAAATCAACAACCGCATATCCATTTTCTAATTTTACATTATCTTTTGTTACTTTTTTATCTCCTGAAGTAAATTCAATTTTCAAAGCAGAAATTCTTTTATAAAGTTCATTTGTTACATCATAATTTTTTATACCAATTAAAACCCTGTTATTATCTACTGTTGAAATAAATGTTACTCCTTTAAAATCATATTTATTATCAAAATATTGATTTATTAAAGTTCTATTATCAATTTGTTCGTTTTTAATTAAGTTTTCCTTAACATTCAATTTTAAATTACCACTTGCTGGTGTGCTTAAAAGTAAATCTTGATAATCATTACTTTCACTCATTTCTATGTTTTTAGTTGAATTAGCAAGTGTGTAACTAGCTATTTTATCAGTTAATGCGTTATCAACATCTTTTAAAGTATATTTCCATAAGAACGTCTTATCATCTGATGTAGATGGATATAATTTAAATAATGCTTGTTGTTTTTCAGCTGTTACTGTTTTTGATTTTAATATAACATCACTTGATGGATATGTAATTTCTTTATCATTTATAACTAAGGTTGCTGTATAAGTAAAGTAATATTTATTACCTCTAACTAATTTAGTATCTTTTGTTTTATAAGGTGTTCCATCTCCTAGATAAAATACTTCTTGATTTAATGTGCCATCCGAATTTACCTTTGATACTCTTTCATCAACTAAAGTACCATCTTCTAAGTAAACTTTATAATTTATTGTTTTTGCATATAAAGAAGAATTATTAAAATCAGCTTTTATACTGTAACCAATAATAGTAGTTGGATCTAAATCTTCCCTATACTTATCTCCTGCATCTTTATTATAAATATTTTTTATTTGTATAGCATCATTTTCATCAGGTGGTAAATCAGGAATACTACCTTTAGACTTAACTGTTATAGTATTATTTTTTATAGGAATATCATTTTTATATATAGTATAATCATATGCCCCTATAATTTCTATCGTATAATATTCTCCATCTATATCAGAATTATTAAGTCCAAAGAATTCTGGATTAATTGTAAACTCATTATCATAATAATTAGTTTTTAAAGTACTAGAATAATAATTATCATCTTTATCTACTTTTAAAACAGATTTAACTAATCTTCCATTAGTATTCATACCTTCATACAATTTAAAAGTTACACCAGTTAATGTATTAGCTTCTAAAGTATTATCACTACCATCATAATCAGTTAGCATCGCACTTACATTAAATGGAATTAAACTATCATCATTTTTCGTGCTAAAACTAGTTCCAAATGCCTTAGTTTGTTTTGTTTTAACAATAATACTACCTATTAGGCAATCTTCTGCTGGAAGGTTTCCATCTTGAAGATTAATATTAGCGTAAACGCTTATTGTATAAGTTTCATTAGCCCTCAAATTATTTCTGTTAAATGGTATTTCAAGGCTTCCACTTGTAGAAAATTGATTTTTAGTACCTATAGAATCAGTATAAACAACTTTTATTCCATTATAAGTATTTAAATCTATTGTTTCATCATCATCAGTTATTATAATAGTACCATCTATTTTTTCAAACGTAACTTCTTTTTCTTGGAATCTAATAGTTGGAAAATTAAGACCATCTAATACCATTAAAGCACTTTCGCCAGTTTCATATTCTGTTATCTTCTCATTATCATCAAACTCAGTAATTAATTTATATACGTATGGTACGCCTCTTTCAATCGGTTCACCATTTACAGATACACTAACTTCTCCTTTACTATCTTTTGTAATGGTTTTAACTGGAGTTTCTCTTGTTGTATCTCTAGCATCATATATTTCATACTTGTAGCTTTTAATACCAGATTGTTTATCTATTATAGAAGATGTAGATAATTTAAACTCAGAATTTTTCTTATCTATTTTAAATTCTGGTATACCAAGTGTTGGTTTTTCCTTTAGTGTTTTATTAGTTTGTTTTATTTCAAATGTATCACTTACAATATAATTTTCATAATAAAAATCATCTAATACAACTGTATATTCTTTATTAGAAGATAAAGAGTTAAAAGAAAAGTATGCTTTATTATCCTCTAATCCTTCTAATTTTACATTTTGTTCTGAAATAACATCACCTTGTTTATTTAATAATGTTGCTGTAAGCTGTTTTACTTTTGAATAACTTGAAACTTCAACATAATAAGCAAGAGAATTTGTTGTAAAGTAATCCTTTTTCAAAGATACTCCTAAAGGTTCTGTTCTAAATGTTTTTTGAACAAAATCCTTAGTATAAGTAGCATCTTTTTTTGTATACTCTGCTGATATTTTAAAAATATAATTAGTATCTGGTTTTAAGTTTTCTACTTCTATATCAAAATCATATATAAGCATATCTTCTTGTCTACTATAAACAACTTTACCTGTAGTAAGTTCTATTATTTTAATATCTAATTCACTAGATAACATAGAATAGTCATCTTTTATCTTTACTCCAGCTTTTAACTTGTTTGAACTAACAGTCATATCATTGACGCTAAATACTGGATCTTCTGTTTTTTCATTTTCATCTACTTCTTTTTCACTATCATCAGATGAAATAACACCATTACCTAAATCTCCAACTGGAGATGTTGTTTGTTTAATATTACTATTATTTTTATTATTCTTTTTCTTTGTTGTAGTAGTTTTTGAAGTAGTAGTAGTTTTCTTACTATCATTTATCTATATATTATCATCTTTATCAATAGTTATTTGATCTAATTGAAGTAGTTTTTCTTCTCCCTTATAAAAACTCTTATCTTTTAAATTAAGTTTTAAATCGTCATCAAATATCATTTCTATTTTTTCTGCCACAGACTGAAAACTATATTCTTGATTTTCTATTCTAACAATTCCTTTATCTTTAAAAGTTATTTCAAGATAATTATTTTCTATTTTCTTATTAGTATCATCTATGTTTAAATTTACATTTTTAAAAACAACCATGTACTTATTTTCTGATACTTTGATGATAAAATTTTCAAATTTTAATTTATCATTAAGGTGTTCAACATAGTATGAATCACCATCTTTATATAATACCTGATTTTCAAAAAAATTATAATAAACGTTACGTTTATTAATAATTGAATGAAGTTCAATTATTACAGACTTTTTCAAAGTTCCAATTGAACTATCATCATAATGTAAAAATGACTCCTTAGAAACTTTTACTTTGTTGTTTTCTAAATCATTAAAAACAACATTATTATCCACACTATTTTTATATGTAGTTTCGTCATTAAAATAATACCTGCTTGTTTTATCTTCGTTATTTTCTATATTACTTGACTTTATAACATATCCAGATTTAATAAAACTTAAGTTAGAATCATTTACTTGTTTAACCCAAAAAAAGCTACCAGCTACTACAACTGCTAGAGAAATTATTATACCAAGTATTATTCTAATCTTTTTCATATTAGCACATCCTTATTATATATACAATTTTAGCATATAACTTAAATAAAATCAAAACTTTTTTATAGTCTTATTAACTATTTTCGTCCTTATATAGTGCAGCACTCTTAATTGTATCATTTCCGTACTTTTTATTTATACTGTCTAAAGCTTTTTGAACCTTATTTCTTTTATTACTTTTTCCTACTTCATCAAATAAAGATACTTGTTCATAAGTATTATCAGTTAAATCACTAACTCTTAAACCAACTAATCTTATAGGATCACCCTGCCACATACTTTCTAACAAGTTACATGCATTTTCATATATATCTTCATTAGAAGATACTGGATTTACCAACTTTTTTTGATGCTGATAATTAAAGAAATTATTATTTCTTAATTGTACTGATATAACACTTGCATACTTTTCTTCTTCCCTTAATCTAATACCAACCATATCAGATAATTTTCTAAGCACTTTCTTTAAACTTGCAATATCTATTGCATCTTCTCTTAATGTAGTAGAATTACCTATCCCCTTATTTTTAGGAGCTTTTTTAATAACAGAAGAATCATCTATTCCATTTGCATAATCATGCATCATCTTGCCCATAGACTTAAAATGTTTTGTTAATAAATTTTCATCTGCACATGCCAAATCCCCTATGGTATTTATATTTAACTCATGTAATTTCTTACTTGAACTTTTACCTACCATAAATAAATCGTCTACCAAAAGAGGCCACATCTTATCTTTAACCTCATCTTTAAATAAAGTATGAACCTTATTAGGCTTTTCAAAATCACTTGCCATCTTAGCACAAACCTTAGTGTTTCCTATTCCAACATTTACAGTAAAACCTAGCGTATTAAATATTTCATCTTTTATTTTATATGCAAGTTTAATTGGATCTCCAAATAATCTTTTAGTACCTGTCATATCCATAAAACATTCATCTATCGAATATCTTTCTATTATAGGAGTATATTTACATAAAATGTTATAAAAAGCATTAGAGTATTTTATATATTGCTCTTTCTTAGAATTAACAACATATAATTTATCTACCTTTCTTCTTGCTAAATAAAGAGGCTCTCCAGACTTTATACCTGCCTTTTTAGCAGGCATACTTTTAGCAACTACAACACCTCTTCTTTCTTTTTCATCTCCTGCTACAACAGACGGAATATCTCTTATATCAAGTTTACTTCCATTTTTTAACATTTCTACTGCAGACCATGATAAAAAAGCATTATTAACATCAACATGAAATATTATTCTGTCCATTTTAAACCACCACCCTATTATAGAAAAAAGCCTAAAAAGGCTTTATTTAAAACATAAAATAGCTACTATTATTAATATAACCAGTAAAACACCAAGGATTATAGATAATATTAAATTAGAATTAACAATAGACTTAGTTTCTATATAAATCTTAGTATCATCTACTTTTTCTCTTACTTTTTCAAGTATCTTATAATCACACATTTTATCTAACAATCTAAAAGTTTCCTTAGTAGTATACTCACTATTTTTATCTCTTGATTCTATTTCAGAAAGTATAAATTCTGGGCTCATTATTCTAAGTGTTCTATCTTCATTAAAAGGTATTGCTCTTATAACATCAGACTTTTCAACTCCTGATATAACTTTTTTCTTTAATCTTACCTTACCTTGATCCTTCATTTTAGCATATGTTTTTATACATAAGTTATTGTCAACTAGTGAATATGGGAAAAATCCAATTGCTGTACCTTCATACTTAACTTTAAATCCATAATCACCATTACCATATTTTTTAGAATCAGAAACAAAATCAAAATCATATTCAAGAGATAACTTCTTAATCTTATTTCTAACTAAGTTCATTTTCTTTTGTTTTACTAATATATAAAAATCCATGTGTATTTCATTTGATTCTTTTTTTGCAACTATATATGGAACTATACTTCCGCAAATTGCTATATTAGATGAAATAGATTCATCTTCTGTTAAAGTTAATATAACATCTATAATATCATTATAATTACTTTTCATAAAACTCTCCTTATTATTAATATAATTATATAACATTTTTCTTAAAATTCAAAATATTAATATTATTTTTTTAATAACTCTTTTAAATTCAAACTAGCATCATATATCATTTTCTTACTTATTTCATTATTATTATTTTTAACATGTAAGATAGCTTCCTTTACAGAACAATCATTTTTTATCATTTCATCTACTATTAATGCTTCTAGTGAAATATCATTATCTATTTCTTCTTTTTTAACTTCATTACTTAATAAAACAACATATTCTCCCTTATTTGCACTATCATCTTTGCCTAATTTTTCTATTACTTCATCTATTTTTCCATAAAAACACTTTTCATGCATCTTAGTTAATTCAGTAAGCACGCACACCTTACACCCAGGCATTTCATTTTTTAACTCATCTAACAGTTTAAATATTCTTTTAGGTGACTCATAAATTACTTTTACACTTATATTTGACGACTTAATATCATTAAGCAACTCTTTCCTTGACTTTTTTTCTAGTGGTAGAAAGCCGTAAAATGAAAATGAAGAAGTATCAAGTCCACTAATTGATAAAGCATCTATTACCGCACTACATCCAGGTAACCCAATTACTTCTATGTTATTTTCTCTAGCCTTATTTACAAGAACATATCCTGGATCTGATATACAAGGCGTTCCTGCATCTGAAACTAACGCTACATTTATACCACTTTGTAATTTTTCTATTAATGAATCAGATGTTTTAGCTTCATTATATTTATGATATGATACCATCTTATTTTTTATATTAAAATGATTTAATAATTTAATTGTTTGTCTTGTATCTTCTGCTAATATAAAATCTACTTCTTTTAAAGTTTCTATAGCTCTACTTGACATATCTCCTAAGTTACCAATAGGAGTTGCTACAACGTATAAAATTCCCATAAAATCACTTCCTTAAAGCTAATTATAACAAAATAATATTACTTAGTAAAACATTATTAATTCTGGTTTTACTATTAAAACTAAACTAATAATTATTAATAAAATGCCAATTATAAAGTTTTTTTGTTTTAAATTATTTATATTAGTTAATTTATATAAAAAGTTAATTAAAAGATAAATTAATAATATTAAAACATAATATATTACTATAAATAATAACGATAAAAGTATTTTTAATAAGATATTACAGCTAGATATTAAGTCAGCTAATAAGTAGTTACTAAACGGTGAAGTAAAAAATAATATAAAACTTAATATTATAAAATAAAGAAAAAGCCCTATTATAAAAAACTTACCTTTATTACCTTTTAAAAATATTTTTAGCTTGCCTTCTTTTTTATTTTTAACAGATAAGTATTTATTAACCATTACATAACCTGTACATAGCATAAATAATAATAAAATAGACTTTAACATAATAAATATTTTATCACCATTTTTTAAAGAAATAAGTTCTAATATAAGATAAATTATTGCTGGAATCATAATAATAAATTGATTTTTACACTTTTCATTTAACTTTGTTATATTAAGATAAATAACTAATAGCAAAAACAACCATATAATAGAAGGATTAAAAACGTTTAAAATCGCTACTAAAATTACTGATAAAGCTATATTAGTATTATCTAAGTTAATCTCCTTTAATCCAAATAAATTAACTTTAGAAGATGCATCAACACTTTCCTTAATTCCTAATTTTTTTCCTATCTTATCACTAAAAGATGATTTGCTAGCCTTTTTTATATTATATAAATATAGGTCATTTGTTAAATTATCTGAATATCCTGTTATTGCATTATTATTAATAATAACGTATGGAACTCCTTTTAGATCCTCATTTAGATACTTAGAAAGACTCTTTAACTTATTTAAATTTTCCTTGTTGTTATATACCTCATACTTATATATATTTAAATCATAATCATCTTTAATTTTATTTAAATATTTTTCAGTCTTTTTACAATAATTACAACCATCTCCATAAAAGAAATAGACATTTACACTCTTAGCTGATACTTTTAAATTAAATAAAAACATGAAGCAAATAACTAAAAGAAAAATTAATAACTTATTTTTTATCTTCATACTTCATCACCAAGTAAAATTATAACACAAAAAAACAAAAGGCACATTAACCTTTTGTTTTAATCTACTGATATACTCTTAGTAACAGTTGATGCTGCAGGTATAACCCTAGTTACAGTACCATTACTATTTATTATTCTTTTAGGTGTCTTAGTTGCACTAATTTTTCTTACGTTAACTTTTTTAGCTTCAATTACTCTTACATTTTGCTTATTTAAAGCTACACTTCCTTTTAAATCTTTTACATTAGAAGTTGGAACCATAGTTAAAACACCAGCTGTTCCTACTACAAAAGCTAAAGCTAAACTAGCAGACACTTTTATCCAAGAATCTTTTAATAACTCTTTATCAGCAAGTTTTGGCCTTCCTACTTTTAAAGCCTCTTCCTTTTTCATTTAATCAGCTCCTTACTATAATACATAATTATAATACCACAAAATAGGAATTTAAAAACTATTTTATTACTTATTTTACACTACAACTTAACACTTACATTTTACTTAGTACTAAGTTATCATCCTTAACATCAACTAAAATATTATCACCAGTTACTATTTTACCTTCTATCATACTCTTAGCAAGAAGTGTTTCTAAGCTCTTTGACACAACCCTTTTTAAAGGCCTTGCACCATAATTAAAGTTAAATCCTTTATCAACAAGATAATCTTTAGCTTTCTTTGATAATTCTATTTTTATATGACTATTTTTTACTCTATCATTTAAGTTTTCTATTAACTTATCTAGTATTTCATATATTGTTTTTTTATCAAGAGCGTTAAATGTAATTATCTCATCTATTCTATTTAAGAATTCTGGTCTAAAGTGTAATTTTAATTCTTTATTTATTTGTTCTTCATCTATTTTTCCATCTAATACATATTCACTGGCAATATTAGATGTCATTATTATAATTGTATTTTTGAAATCAACTGTACGTCCATGACCATCAGTTATTCTTCCATCATCTAGTATTTGAAGAAGAATATTAAATACCTCTTTATCAGCTTTTTCAATCTCATCAAATAAAACTATACTATATGGATTTCTTCTTACTTTTTCAGTTAGCTGACCACCTTCATCATATCCAACATATCCTGGAGGCGCTCCAATTAATCTTGCAACTGAATGACTTTCCATATACTCACTCATATCAATTCTTATCATATGTTTTTCATCATCAAAAAGTTCATATGCAAGAGTTCTTGCAACCTCTGTTTTACCTACACCAGTTGGTCCTAAAAACAAGAATGATCCAATAGGCCTATTTTCATCTTTTATTCCACTTCTTGACCTTATAATAGATTCACTGACTAGTTTTAAAGCATTATCTTGCCCTTTAACCCTTTTTTTCATGTTTTCTTCAAGACTTAATACTTTTTCTTTTTCACCCTTAGATAATTTTGAAACAGGAATATTAGTCCATCTAGAAATAACAGTTGCAATGTCTTCTTCTGTAACTCTATCACTTAATACCTTATTTTCTGTTGAGTTTTTTAAGTTATCAAGTTTCTTTTCTAACTCTGGTATTGTACCATGTCTTAACACTGCACTAGATTCCAAATCATAATTATTTTCAGCCATCTCTAATTTAAATCTAGCTTCTTCTAATTTTTCTTTAGTTTCTTTTATTTCTTTTTGTATACTTTTTTCTTTTTCCCAATCATCTCTTAGATTCTTTTCTTCTTCTTTCATAGAATTAATCTTATTAGTCAACTCTACTACTCTTTCACGGCTAATATCATCTTTATCTTTTTTAATAGCTTCTTTTTCTATTTCAAGTTTCATTATTCTTCTAGTTAAACTATCAATGTTTTCAGGAACCGAATTCATTTGAACACGAATTGTTGCACAAGCTTCATCAACTAGATCAATTGCCTTATCTGGTAAATACCTATCAGTTATATAACGATTAGATAATGTAGCTGCTGCAACTAATGCCTTATCAGATATTGATACTCCATGATATACTTCATACTTAGGTTTAAGACCTCTTAATATGGTAATAGTATCTGATACTGTTGGTTCTTTTACTAATACCTTTTGAAATCTACGCTCTAAAGCTCCATCATCTTCAATATACTTACGATACTCATTTAAAGTAGTTGCACCAATTAAATGGATTTCTCCTCTAGCTAACATTGGTTTTAACATATTACCAGCATCCATTGCACCATCTAGCTTACCAGCACCTACTATCATGTGAATTTCATCAATAAACATAATTATGTCTCCATCTGATTTTTTAACTTCATTTAATACATTTTTAAGTCTTTCCTCAAATTCACCACGATACTTAGCACCTGCAATTAAAGCTGCCATATCAAGTTCCCAAATAGTTTTATCTTTTAAACTACTTGGTACATCACCTTTTACAATACGCTGTGCAAGACCCTCTATAATGGCAGTTTTACCAACTCCTGGTTCACCAATTAATACTGGGTTATTCTTTGTCTTACGTGATAAAATACGTGTTATAGAACGTATCTCATCATCCCTACCAATAACTGGATCTGTCTTTCCATCTTTAACATATTGAGTAATATCTCTACCATACTTTTCTAAAACGTTTTCATCTTGTTGTTCATTCATATTAAACATAAATATCACCCCTTATAAATAATATTATGCATCATTTATTTGCATTAAATACATTATATATCTATAATTAGCACTTGTCAAGCTAGAGTGCTAATTGTTATAAAAAAATAATAAGCTTACGTATTAATATTCTTCCTGCAACTTTTTTTCTCCATGATCAATAAAATCATTTCACTCGTCTATTACTTGGCTAATATTATGTTTATTTACCTTATCATTAAGTATTGCATAAAGAAAAAAACATAGACTTTTTTCTATATTTTTTTTACCATAGTTAATAATATTATTAGTACTTAACCTTTATATTTTTAACATCAACTAATTTTTCATCTTCATATTCTAGTTTAAATAATTCTGGGGCATCACACTTTCCATCAAATATTAATTTGCCATTAAAATATATACCGCGATTATAATTTTCTTCATCATAAAAGAAAACATCTGCTATTTTAGAAAATAACACACTAATTGCAGTACCGTGAGATACTATAAATATCTTTTTACCCTTATACTTTTTCAAAACAGACTGTAGTGCAAAATACATTCTTTCACATACTTCATTAAAAGATTCACCACCTTCAAATTTGTAATCCCAATCTTTAATTTGTTTATCAGAAAAACCTTTAGGAAGATCACTCCAAGAATTAATATTTCCAAATTTTCTTTCTCCAAATTCTGGTATAACTTCTATATTCTTTTTATTATTAAACGCAATA
>JALEND010000015.1 GCA_022768045.1 Mycoplasmatota bacterium
GCTTCTGTATATTTTTTTATTTTTCCTCTTGCTGTTTGGTAATTATCACCATTTGCAAAATCAATCGGTCCTATAGAATTAATAATATCATTTGCCTTTGACCTACCATACATACTAATCAACCTAGAATTAAGTTTTTGAAAGTCTGCTTGATTTGATTCCTCAGTAGATGAATATCCCTTAAATCCATAGTCACTAAATTTATCTCTAAAGTTGCCAACTTTTTCACCAACTTGACCTTTGACATTATCCCAAATTGTTGGTCGTCCATTTCTTGCCATAGGGGAAACTTTTTTATAAGCTCCTTTCATAATACCTTTTGTATTTCCATTTGCTACAGCTTGTTTACCAGCTTGTTTGCCACCGGTAACGCCACCTTTTACACCACCTATTAGTTTTGCTTTTAAATTACCTTTTGTATTAATAAATCCGCTAGCAAAACCTGCAGCTCTTCCTTTTGTCTTTCCTTCAGCATATAGCATACCTTTTTTTACAGCTCCACCAACAAGTGCTGCTTCACCCATCTTGTTTTTGATATTAAGGCCTTTTAATCCGACACTTTCACCATCTTTATTAAGATTTAATAAATCACTTATTAACTTAGGAGCTTTTTTAGCAAAGATTAATATTGCGTATAGTATAAATAATCTTACCATAAGCTAATCACTCCTTCCGTTACAGTTCTCCATATATCCATATCTTGTACTAATGATAAAAGTAATATAGCAATTGCAATAGTACCAAGTTTTATAAATAAATCCACATAGGTTTTACCAAACCGTTTTAACCAGTTATTGAAATACTTAGATTCAGGAACAACAATAGTTGCCATAAATAATGGGGATAATACTTCTAATACTGCAATTTCTACAGAACGAACTGCAATATCTATTCCCCAACTTAGTATTACATAAGTTAAGAATATTGCACTTATTGTAGTTAATCCTGCACTATATTCATAGTAATATACGTCTTCTGTATCGCCTTCGTCATCTAAGTTGTATGGATCTTGCATTTCTAACGATCCACCAATATATCCAGTAAGTCTTCTCAATTTAAATCCACCATCAGATGATTGCATAATCATTTGATGATATTGAGATAATGCCTTTAAGCAAGCCTTTTTCTTTCTACATTCTTCTCTTACTACAATGTGATATTTTTTCGCATCTTCACTGTTTTCTTCAAGGTCTTTTAAAAATTTTGGTCCTCTCGTTGATGTATCTGGAAATTCATAATTTAGGTAATATGTCAAATATTCTTCTCTTTCTGATGCGCTAGATGTTTCTGTTCCAAATAATTGTTCATCAGGTTTTATCAGAGATGTTATAACAATTTTTTGCATCGTTTTACCAGCATTTGTAAAATTACTACTTAAATTGTCAGAATCTATATCTTTACCAGAAGAAGGTAAAAATAACTTCATAATAATATTATCATTTACTATAGTTGCTTGTAGTTCACTTAGTTGATCAAATATCCAAGGTGATAATACAATTGCACAAAGCATAAATATTAATCTTAAGAATAAGCTAGATATTCCTTTTGAATCTTTAGTTGTAGTAAATTTATCAGGTGTTAAAATTGATGTTATTAGGAAAACAGCCATTCTAAATAAAGCAATAATTCCAACTAATATATATATGTTATTACGCAAACTTACAATTGCATCTGAGCTTATTACTTCATTAGTTGCTAACGTAGCAAAAATGTTATATGCATTATCAACTAAACTAAACGCTACGCAATCAATCCATAAGCAAATAGATCTAATTGGTGTTAACCAACCCATTAAAACGCTCATTTAAATCAACTCCTTACTTTTTCTAAAAACAAAATCCAAAATTAAACCATCCAAATATTATATCTAATATATATGGTAAAAATAACAATATAACTAAAGCTGCCATTCTCTTTATTGAATTTTTTCCAACCTTATTCAATTTTTCAGCATCATTTGATATAATTGCACCAAGTAAATCTATTGATATTACAATAATAGTTAAAATTGGTGCTAAAACAATAATCCAAGTCCAATATTTATGAATAAGATCCTTAAAAGTTTTACAATCTTGTTTTTGAGCTATAGTAGTACCAGTTGAGCCTTCATCAACTGGTACTGGCTTTTCTCCAGAAGCATACTCTCTTTTTATATTAATTGTTTCTTTTCTAATAGATAATATAGATTCACTGTGACCAACAAATTTTGATTGTGTACCCCAAACGGTAAAATCATTAACATAACCTTTATTAACAGTTAAAGCAAAAGTCATATTTTGATATCCTTTGCTGCTTGTTGTAGGAACACTAAAACCAGTTATTTCTCCGGTACAACTTCCTAGTCTATAAGATATAGTTTTTATACCATAATCCTTATTTGTCTGAACATCAAAATTCAAAGTTACTGTTTTAGAACTCCAAGTATTATTGTTTTTAGTATTAAAGTAATTAATATTTCCAGTTCCTTCTTTTCTATAATAATTAGAACCAGATTTAGTATGTTTTAAAGAACCATACTTATTTATACAATCCCCATAATTAATATTTTCTGCATTAACACTTGGTACTAAAATAACCAATGTTATTAAAAATAATATAATTAAAGATATTTTCTTTTTCATATAACACCTCTTCGATACTCTCTACTTATACACAATACATCATAACATTTTTTACAATAAAAAAAAACCTTTTTATAAGGTTTTTCTTTTAAAAATTAATTAGCTTAGGCATCAACGTCTACTGATATACCAGAATTCTTATATTGATCCCAACATGATTTCCATTTTTTAGATCCTATTAATCCAAGTAATGTAGATACAAGCATTGGTAATAAGAATAATATAACTGCTGAAATAATTCTTTTTATTAAGATTTTTTGACTCTTTTTAATATCCTCTTCTTTACCTTGAATAATTGATTTTACTAAATCAATAGATCCCCATAAAATTAATAATACTGGTGCAATATATTGAATAGCTTTTAAAGCGAAACCAGCAATCCCTATTATATCCTTTAACGAACCACAAGAAAATTTAGTAGCTAAAATAAATGTACTTAACATAATTCCTATCTCCTTCCATCTTAATTATATTAACATATTATAATATTTTAATTAAATTGTCAATTAGTAAAATATAATTAATATTTATATTTTTGTTAATAACTTTTCTATTGTTTCTTTTCTTTTTTTTCTATAACTATACCTTAACACTTCTTTTTGCCTTAAGTTAAAGAAATAATTTAATAATAAATAATTCTTTGGTAATGATTCATGACCCATTTCTTTTTCTATAAGTGGGCACATAAATAACTTACATGATATATTAGGATTAGTACATCTTTTATCTTTAAATAATTTACAAAATCCTTCATTTCTAAAATAACAACATCCATTTATATCATGTACAGAAACACCCTTTCTATTAGCTTTACACTTATTATTTTTAAAATCACATAAAACACATACATTCTCATCTAAATATTTACACATATAATCATAAATAAACTCATATCTTTTTCTTAAATTTTTTTCATTAAAGGCTTTAATAAACGCTTTTTCTTCATCATTTATAGCTTTACTTACTATTTTATATTCTTTATTTCTATATTTTTTTAATCTTCTATACTTATTTTTTCTATCTTTTTCTTCTATTGTTATATTATTTTCAACTACTACCACTATAATCCTCCTACTTAAATAGTATACCATATTATATTTAATTGTTTAATTTTTTATTTAGTGTTATAATTTTAATCAGGAGAGATGTAAAATGAAAAAATTTATTAAATATTTTGTACTTGTAATATCTTTTATGTTTATATTATGTGCTTGTACTAAAAGTAATTCACACATAAAAGAAATATCGCTTAAAGATTTAGAAACAAAAATAAATAATAAGGAATCTTTTGCTTTATACATAGGTAATGAAAACTGTTCTCACTGCGTAGCTTACTTACCTACTTTAGAAGAAGTGTTAGATAAATATAATATAACAGTATATCACTTAGATAATAGCAAATTATCAACTAATGAATTAAGCAAGCTTAAAGAATATGTAAATATTACTGGTACACCAACTATTGCCTTCTTAGTAAAAGGTGAAGAAGAATCTACATTATATAGAATAACTGGTGAAGCATCTTATGATACTACGGTTCAAAAATTTAAGGATGCAGGTTATATAAAATAAAAATAGAGGAAACTTTTAAAAAGTTTCTTCTATTTTTTTACTCCACCATATCTTCTATCTCTTTTATTAAATGACTCAAGTGCTAAATCAAACTCTTTTTCATCAAAGTCTGGCCATAAAGTATCTGTAAAATATAACTCTGAATATGCCATTTGCCATAACATAAAATTACTTATTCTATATTCACCACTAGTTCTTATCATTAAATCTATTGGTGGCAAATCATTAAACATATAATCATTATACATTTCTTTATTTATATCATTAACATCTATTATGCCTTCTTTTACCTTACTTGCAATTTTTTTAGTAGCTTCAACTATTTCATCTTGTCCACCATAATTTATACATATGTTAAAAATACCATTCTTATTATCTTTTGTTTCTAAAGTCATTTTATCAATAAGTTTTAATACCTTATCACTTAACTTACTTCTTAAACCTGAAAAAACAACTCTAACCCCTATTTTTTTCATTGATTCATAATTTTCTTTAAATATACTTACAAATAAATTCATTATGTAATCTACTTCTTCTTTGCTTCTTTTCCAATTTTCAGTAGAAAAAGCAAATACACTTAGTACCTTAACTTTTTTATTAAATGCATACTCTGATATTTTTTTTAATACCTTTGCACCCATTTGATGACCCTTAGTTCTTTTATAATTTCTATTTTGCGCCCATCTTCCATTACCATCCATAATAATAGCTACATGATTTGGAATATTTAACTCCATCTTACTACCTCCAAACGACTATTTAAAGTATAACATAAATATTAAATAATTGGTATAGTGTTATTATCAGTATTTATTATATTACATCTTAATAAATAGGATGTGATAAAACATGTGGTGTTCTTTTTTACTTTTTTTTAATACTAGTACCCATAATAATATTATTATTCATTTTATTTATACCAATAATTATATTATTTTATGCAATAAATTTTATACTAAGTATTTTTTTTAATAATAATTGTTATAAGTAAAAAGAGCAGATTAACCTGCTCTTTCTACTTCTTCATATATCTTTTTTAATTTATTTCCAATGTTTTTTAAATCTCTTTCTTCTGCTACATGATATGCATTTTTTGTTAAACTAGGAAGTTTTCCATCAAAGAACAATTTAATTTTTTTCTCAAAATCATCTATGCAAGTAGCTTTATATACATCTTTATTATCTTCTAACCATCCATCAAATATTGGTATATCTCTTATTATAGCATCACACTTACATGCAATAGCTTCTATTATAGGAATGCCTTCTGTTTCCTCTAGTGTTGGAAATAAAAATAAATCTCCACCATTCATAGCAGCTTTTATCATAGAAGGCTCTACATATCCTGCAAATGTTAAATTATCAAGTTTAGTATGAACTGCCTTTTTAACTGGTTTAGTTGCAGCTGCAAGAGGACTATAACCAAACCATATAAACTTATACTGTGGAAATCTTTTAGCTAAATTAACAAAATCCACAATACCTTTTCTTTCTATATAAAGGCCAATACCAAATATAACTTTATCTGTATCTTTATATCCATACTTTTTTCTAAATTCTTTACCTAATTTTTTATCTGGTTTAAAAAACTCTAGCTCTATTCCATTTGACACATCATATATTTTTTTATTTTCAAGGCCCTTATATCCTTCTAATAATCTTTTAGAATAAAGAGTTGGAGTTACTATAACATCTCCTAAGCTATAACACTTAATAAGCCATTTTTTAAATAACTTAGATGTTTGCCTAGCAAATATAAAACCATCTTTATAATCCTCTTCCGTTGAATGAGCATGATAAACTATTTTCTTACCTAATTTCTTAGCTTTTTTTGCCATTAAATATGATTTTGGAAAATAAGTATTAATATGTAATATATCATAATCATCATTTTTATCTAGTGTATAAGAAACGTTAGCATAATCTAAAGCTTTCATTTGATGCTTAATAGCTTTTCCAAGCCCAGATTTACCTATCATTTTTTCATTTTCCGTATATAATAATACTTTCATTTTAGTACCTCTAATCAATTATTAATAAAGAAAAAAACTAGTTTTCTTTTTTCATGTAAAAATTAACAGTTCTTTCTAATGGATCTTCTATATTTACTTTATTTATATAAGACTCTTCTTTAACTTTTTTCTTTCTCTTTATCAATTTATTATATTCATCTTTAATTGCAATTAGTTCTGTTTGAGATTTTACTAAAGAATCTTTTAAAATAGAAAGTGATGCAATCTTTTCTCTTTTTATTTTTTTATTAGTAGAGAAAATACCTACTTTTATTTTATCCTTTTCTATTATTACATTACTAATAATAATTTCCACACTATTTATAATGTCATCTATTTTTTCTATTTCATTATCTAACTTTTCCATAGATACAAAATCATTTATTTTTAATTCTTTCATTATTCTTTTATTTATAGACTTTACTTTACTATCTAATGATTCTATATCTTTATTAATTATACTTTTAAGACCTATTTTAACAGTCTTATCATACATTTCTTCTTCTTTTTTTGAATCTGCAATATTATTAATTATAGTTTTATTACCATAATTAAATACTTCATAATCACTTTCATCACCTAGGTTGTAAAACTTAATATCTTTCTTTTTCATATTTATCCTCCTGGATGTTATATTAATTTAATAATAACACAAAATAAAAAGATTGTATATAAATACAACCTATTTCTTTTTACCTTTTTTTACCTGTTTATTAGCCTTATCAATTAATATATTTGTTTTTAAAACCACTAAAATAACTAATATGAATAATATAATATAAACTATAATACCTAGTTTTCTATCTTTTAAAACATACAAAATAGATGCTAGTGAAAATAAAATATTTACACCATATATTATTAATACAGTAGCTTTTTGACTAAATTTTTTATTAAGCAACTGATGATGCAAATGTTTTTTATCAGCTACATAAATAGGTTTATGATTTATTACCCTTCTTAATATTGCAAAAAAAGTATCTAGTATAGGAATTGCAAGAATTAAAAGTGGTACTACAAGTGAGGTTAAGGTAACAGCCTTAAATCCAACTAAACATACAACTGCTATCATGAATCCTAAAAACATAGATCCTATCTCACCCATAAATATCTTAGCTGGATTAAAATTAAATATTAAAAAGCCAAGACATGCTCCAAGCATTATAAACGTAAGTGTTATTTCTAAACTACCAATATTATGCATAATAAATGCAATTACACCTATAGTTGTAAAAAATATTGTTCCAATACCTGCTGCAAGGCCATCTAATCCATCTATTAAATTAATAATATTCATAACTGCTATTATAAATATAACTGTTAATGGATATGCTAACCAACCAAAATCAAAGTAAAATCCAAAAAACGAAACATCATTAAGAAGTATCTTACCATAAAAAACCACAACTAATGCTGCTGCAAGTTGTCCTATTATTACTTCTTTTGCTTTTAAAGGTTTAATATCATCTATAATACCTGTTATAACAAGTATAAAACTACCAATTAAAACAGATAGCATCTGAGTTGACTTTGGTGCAAAAAACATGTATCCAAATAAAAAACCAAAGAACATCATAAGACCACCTAACAAAGGCATAGGTTTTTTATGAACCTTTCTTTCATTAGGATAATCTAAAGCTCCTATATGTATTGCAATCCATCTTACTAATGGAAACAAAACAGCAGTAAACAATGTTACTGAACTAACTATTTTAACAACTTCTACAATTTTATCATGCATATTTCATCACCACTATCATAATTTTAACATAAATAAATAAAAAATAAAACTGTATTAAAACAGCTTTACTTATTATTAAAACCAATTAATTCTTTTATTATATAATTAGGTCTTTTAAGAGCATTATTATATATTTTTGAAATGTATAAACCTACTATTGAAATAGAAATAAGTATTAATGCTAATAAGAATATCATAGTTCTATACCCGAAGAAGTTAAATATAGTATTTAAAAGTGCTAATAAAACATAAAATATTGCAATATAAAATATTAAATATAAAGGAAATGAAGAAAACGAAATAATACCATTTAATCCATAATTTACTAATTTTAATAAAGACCATTTAGAAGTACCATATAATCTTACGTCTGGGGTATAAGGTACATATATTGTATTAAAACCTACCCATGAAAATATTCCTTTTAAAAATCTATTATTTTCTTTTAAAGAAATAATTGCATCTTTTACTTCTTTTTTAAATACTCTAAAATCACTAGCCCCTGAAACTAAGTTTACGTTAGATACTTTATTTATTAATTTATAAAATAATGGTGCAATTATAGCCTTGATCTTATTATCATCATCTCTAGACTCCCTATATGCACAAACAACATCATAATATTTATTTTCTATTAATTTATTATACATGGAAATTAAAGTACTAGGTTTTTGCTGCATATCTGCATCTATAATAGATATATAACTACCACTAGATTTTTCAAGACCAGCTTGCATAGCTGCTTCCTTACCAAAGTTTCTAGAAAAATTAATTATTTTAACATTTTTATCTTTAACAGATAAATCTTTTAATTTTTCTAATGTATCATCTGTCGATCCATCATTTACAAATATAAGTTCATAAGATAACTTATTTTCTTTTAAGTTTTTTAACATATCTTCATAAAAAACATTAATGTTTAATCCCTCATTATAGCAAGGTACTATAACAGATAATTTCATACTATCACTTCTTTCTTTTCTTAAATAGCTTTTGCCAATCATTAATTATATTAGTATCTAAATATTCTTTAGATTTACGCCTTGCTTCTTTACCCATTTTATTTCTTAAATTAACATTTTCAATTAACTCAGATATTTTTAAAATCATCTCATCTTCATCTCTATTACCAATTAAAAAACCATTTACTTTATCATCAATTAAGTAATTAGCTCCTTGAGCTGAAGTATAAGATACACAAGGTATTCCATAGCTCATAGCCTCAAGTAAACTTATACCAAAAGCTTCGCTTAAAGATGTCATAACATAAATAGATGTATTTAACATAACTTCTTTTATGTATTCTTTATCTTGGTATCCATGAAAAATAACCTTATCTCCTAACTTTAACTCTTTAGCTAAATCTAATAATTCATTTTTATAAAGTCCATCACCAATTACATTAAGTTTCCAATCAGGGTATTTTAAAGTTATCTTTTTAAATAATCTAAGTAAGTCATCAAATCCCTTTTCCTTAGATATCTTTCCTACTGAAGTTATGTTATTACTATCTAACTTAGATAACTTATTAGGAATATTATCAATTGCATTTGGTATATAAAATACCTTACCTGGCATTAATTTTTCATAGTGATTTTTTAACTCTTCTGATACACAAACTAAGTAATCAACGTTTTTAACAGACTTAACTAATTTCTTTATATATTTTTTATTATCATTATGATGTACATGTTCCCATGCAATCTTTTTTACATTACTACTTACAAATTTACCTGATAAATAATTATATAATGTATTAGTTGTTATTAATATATCTTGTTTTGTTTTCTTTAGCACAATAGGAGTTTTTATATAACGAATAAAAATTCCAGTTATCATATGAGCAAGTCCCTTAAAATACATTTTAAAGTTTTTATTTTTTAAATAATGTCTCATTTCGGTTTTATTAGGTTTAATATCAGATATATAACTTATTTTAACATTATCTTTTAGCTCATATACAGGTTCATTATATAATCTATACACACTAAGTATTTCTACATCATATAAATTTGCTAAATTATTAGCTAAACAAGCTACCTCATTAGATATACCACCATATCCTAAATGAGATAACAAAATAGTAATCTTTTTCATAATATCACCAGCCTAATTATAGTAAATTGAATTAAAAAAGTCAAAAAAAGAGTAAAGTTTATATAAATAAAGTGTAAACTTTTATTATAACAACTTTAATCTCTATAAATTTTTCTTAAGATATTTGAATATAATTTGTAAGTAAATTTATTAATTGACTTGTAATAAATATTTTTTATTGTTTTCATCTTTAAATATTTATTTTTCTTATACTGTGGATAAGCCGATATGAGTTTATTATAACCATACTTTAATAATTCACATCTTCTTTTTTTATCTTTAACTCTTAATATTCTTTTAAATGAACTTCCATATGTATATCTCATATATAAATATTCCAACTCATCTTTATATTTTTTATACTTTTTATTATTTTTATAATATTTAATAGTTGAATCTAGCACTACATATATATTCATTAATTTATCGCTTTTATCATCTGTTATAGAGTTTTTTCTTTGTATATAATGTACAAATGCATCATCAACGTATTCTCTGGTTTTTTGATGTAAAAATAATTCATAACAAAATTCTACATCTTCAAAATGAACATCTTCATGAAATAAAACTCCTGTATTATTTAAAAAATTCTTATTATATATTTTATTCCATACAACTGCTCTTATTGCAAGCATTGGATTTATACTATTATCATATTTATCTAAAACAGATTTATCAGAATACTCCCATATATAATCACACTCTACTACATCTGGATTATTTTTTGTCTTAGAATACATTTTTTCATATAAATTTAAATCAATATAATCATCACTATCTAAAAAAGTAATATATTTTCCTTTAGCTTTTTTTATACCATAATTTCTAGCTCTGGATACCCCACCATTTTTTAAATAATATGGTGTTATATTATCATATTTTTTAGAATATTTTTTAATTATACTTTTACTATTATCAGTTGAACCATCATCTACTATTATTATTTCAATATTTTTTAAAGTTTGATTAACCAAACTATTTAAACATTTTTTTAAGTATTTCCCAGTATTATATACAGGCACTATTACACTTAATTTTATCATTTCTATCTTCCTTTTGTTAATACTTTTAATATTTTATACTGCTTATTATATATTAAATTACAAATTATTCTAAACTTAATACTTTTATTTTTGTAATATATATTTTTTTTATATAATGGATATTTTTTTCTTATTATTTCATTTATCTTATATAACATATCTAGCCTATTATACTTAATAAATCTTAAAGAAGAACTATATAATAAATGTTCTATATATAAGTATTCTAATTCATCTTTATAGCTATTACTATTAATTTTTTCGCTCAAATGATTAATAACATAAAATATATCTTCTAAATGTTTATTATATTTTTTCTGTTTCATTGTAGAACCATTTCTTATAACATAATGATAAAATGGTTTTTCTATATATTTTATTTTTTTTGTATACATACCTAAGTATGCTATACTTGCTAAATCTTCATAAAATATATTTTCAATAAACTTAAATTTATTCTTTTCTAAAAAACTTTTCTTATATAACTTTGCAACAGGTCCCATGTATGAGGTTATATAATTTTTGCCTGGGTCATCTTTTACACAATTATATGTTTTTAAAATATACTTTTTATTATCTTCCATTAATATATCACAAATAATAATATCATTATCACAAGCATTATCAATCATTGTTTTAAACATATTACTATCTATATAATCATCACTATCTAAAAAAGTAATATATTTTCCACTTGCTTTCGTCAAAGCTAAATTTCTTGCACTAGCTTGACCTTTATTTTCTTCATAAAAATATTTAATATTACTATATTTATTTAAATATTTTTTTATAATTTTTTCTGAATTATCAGTAGAACCATCATTTACTATTATAATTTCAATATCTTTATACGTTTGGCTTAATATACTATCTAAACATTTCTCTATGTATTTAGCTGTGTTATATACAGGAATAATTACACTTATACTCATATTTTTTCTCCTATAATTCATCTATGTATTTTTTTACTGAATTAATAAACTTATCATTATTTGACTTATATTTTTTTACTTTTAACTTTTTAGCTTCTTTTATTTTATCTTCTAAGTTATCATTTTCATAAAAAGGAATTATATACTTATTCTTTGCAAATTCTTTTGTTATCTCAAGCTGATGATCATTTGTATGTTCTTTATACTTTGCAAGTCTTGGTGCTACTATTACCTTTTTATTTTTATTTAAACACTCAGTTATAATACCAACACCACCATGTGCTATTACAAGTGATGCCTTATCTATTAAATCATTTATTTCATCTTTACTTACAAAATCAAATGCTTTTATATATTTACTTCTAAACTTGCTACAGCCTATTTGTGCTACAACTTCTTCTTTTATTTTACCTTGCTCTTTTAAATCAGATACTTCTTTTAATAATCTATCAAATTGTTTATCTTGAGTTCCTAATAATACTAATATCATTAAAAAATCCACCCTTCATACTTAGCATTTGGATATAATTTTAATAAACTTTTCCACTGCACTATAAATACATCTGCTATTTTATAAACAAGTCTTCCAGTTAATGTTCTAGTTTCAATGTTAGCAAAAGACTCTATATATATAACTTTCTTTTTAAATATTTTAGCTAAATAACACATAACTACAGAAGTATGTGCTCCAGTTGTTACAACAACATCTGGTTTAAACTTTAAAAAGTAAATGATTGATTTAATAATGTTTATTGGAATAACAAATAAGTATTTAAGCATATGATCTTTATTACCTGCTAATAAGTATTTTACTTTATCATTATACTCTTCTTTTAAATTAATAGTTGATTTATGCTTTTCAGTTACTAACATATAATCATAATACTTAAATAGTTTTTTCATCTGTAATAGTTCTGTTAAATGACCACCCATACTAGCTATAAACATTACTTTCTTCATATAATTCACCTACCTTAATTATAACATGTAATATATAAATATAAAAGGCTCTTTTAAAAGAGCCTTAAACGTTAAAAATCATAATCATCCATATCATCAGGTTCTAAAGATACTCTTCTTATAGAAGTTTTATCTTTATCCAAAAAATTTTTAGCATCTTGTAATTCTTTTCTTTTTTCTTTTCTATTTTTCTTTAGTGGTTTTGAATCTTCTTTAATTTCCCTTATAACAGGTTCATCATCTAATTCTTCATCATACTCTTTTACCTGTGATTTTTTTAAATTATTAATCTTTTTATTTAACTTATTTATCTTTTTTTCCTTTGAAGTAAATATCTTTTTTAGTAACTTTATTATAAGTACTAAGAAAATTAAACCTATAATAATTATTAAAGCAAATGCCATATAAATTATTATATTATTTTTAAAGTTATCATAAGTATCATAATATCTTTGAAAAGTATTTTCTTCTTTATCATATAAATATATGTTTTTATTACCATCTTCTAAGTTCATAGCATATACTAAGTAATAATTATTTTTATCATCAAATCTAAATTTATATGCAATTACTTTATTATTACCAATACTAATATCTTTTTTTATAAATCCCTTTGGAATACTATCCTCAAACTTATCTAGAATTAAAAGATTTATTCCATTATTAGCTGCAACATTAAACTCTTTATATTTATTATTTTTTTGATCATATATAAATAAACTTATGCCACCTTTTTCAGATTGTAAAGCAACTAATACTAAGTTAATAGACTTATTTTCATAAGCAACTACTTCTTCATCATTTATTGTTACCTTAGTTTCATTAAAACCAGCTGGAACATTTTCTATATTTTCATTTTTTCTTACAACTGTGTACTTTTTACCATTTACTAAAACATTTATTGGATCTTTTTCTTCTACGTTTACATTAATTGTATAAGTCTTTTTATCTTTGTTTTCAGCAAGTACAACTACGTCTATTTTATTTAACCCCTCTTTTACACTTACCTCACCTATTCCTGATACTGTAGCCTTATTATCTTCTGAAGCAGCCTTTACATTTATTTTTTCTGTACCAGCTTTCATTGTTACGTTATACTCAGTAACATTTTTATCAAAAGAAGGACTAAGTGTTGCTCCATCTATAGAAAGTGAACTTAAATTATTATTTTTACTATAGTTTTTAACTGTTTCTTCTTTTTGCTCTTTATTTTTTATTGTAACAGTTAATCCTGAAGAGCCTTGTAAACACTCATTACCATCAAAATCTAATACTGATACATTAACTGGTTTAAAAGTTACTGTTCCTGTTTTTAATGCCTTAAAAGTATAAGAGTTAGTTGCTTTTGATTGCCCAACGTGCTGATAATCCACTACATGTAAAGAACCACTAGCTAGTTTAGCTACTGATGAGTCGTAGCTAAGTGTGTATTCAAATGTACCTAAACTTGAGTTTGAAGTAGCTAAAACTGATAGTCTTATATTATCACCAACATATGCAGTAGTAGAACCTTGTACAGATACCTTGCAACTTGCTGCACTAAAAACATCTACCCCAATAAAAAACGTAAAAAGGAGTACTAAAACTCCAAATATTTTCTTCTTCATTTTATTCCTCCTATTGACTTATATTTGTATAACCTAGTAAATTTTTCTGTAAGAATAATAAATCCTTAATAGTTATAGAATTATCCTTTGATATATCTGCTGCCTTTTTATTAGCACCTGATAAATTATAACTATTTAATAAATATCTTTGCAAGAATAATAAATCTTTAATAGTTATCTTACCATCTCCTGATATATCACCATATATAACAGCTTCATATACTGATCCATCTACTTTTATTTTATCTCCAGTTGATATAACACCGCTACCTTTTGATTTATTACTACTATTTGAAATATTAACGTTAGCACCCTTACTTACTAATGAACTTTTAATACTACTAACATCTTTTCCATAAGATAAACCAGTTAAATAACTACCATTTATTCTATATCCAGCAGAATTTATCTTATCTGATGCACTTACTCTTTTAGTTGTTGTAGTAACATTATTTTTAGTTTTAGTTGTAGTTACAACAGATTTTGTTGTTGTAGTTGTTGTATTGCCGCCTACGGTATCAGTTTTAGATAACTTAAATGCTTCACCTGGCATGTAATTATAAACAGGTATTACAAATGTATAAGAATTACCTAATCTATTATTAGCTTTATATGAACTATATATTGTTGAAGCTTCTGATGTAGGAGCCATAATATTTGTTTGATACTGATTAGTGTATGCATTTCTTTGTCTTTTTCCTGAAGTATTATATTTCTTATAATATATTGTATCTTGACCTTTACTAATATAATTTGATGCTATAAAAGACGCACCACCTGTTATTGATTTTTGAATACTATTCCATCCTTTTGCTTTAGCATAAGCTAAACCTTTTAAATAGTTATCAGTACCACTTGTTGCACCAATATTATAGAAATTATAATATCCTTCATATCCAGCTACTGTTCCAGATGCTGCAGAAGACTTAGTAGTTCCCATCTCTTGAAGAGATAATGCTGCTAAATATGTAGAAGATACATTTTGATTTTTTCCAGCCTCTATAAAAGCATTAGCATAAGTCTTAGTAACACCATTTTCAGTAAAAGTACCCTCCATAAATGAGTTTTTTAATATGTTTGAAACAGATGAATCATTTGATGAATCATAACTTAGTTTTTCAAACATAAATATACCTTTTTGATTTAAGAAGTTTCTAGGGTCCATATAATATGCTACTGCATCTTGACATGCCGCATACCAACTTTTTCCATCTATTACTATACCATTTGGATTAGTACTATCTTTATAAAACATAGATGGATATAAATGTGATACCGCACTCG
The DNA here is from genome assembly GCA_022768045.1 of Mycoplasmatota bacterium. Classification (GTDB taxonomy): domain Bacteria; phylum Bacillota_I; class Bacilli_A; order RF39; family UBA660; genus Aphodocola. Next base: position 15,870 of record JALEND010000015.1, read on the forward strand.
TTCCCTTTTCACTTTCAGAAAAAACAGATGATTGCCAAGAAAGATTTGTATTATCACTTACAAAATTCCAATTATTATGAAGTGCGTGTAGTTTCCTTAAATAAGGTTTATAACTTTCTGGAAATGATGCTATCTTACTTTCAAATGCTGAATCATCACTATATGAAGCTTTAGTTGCAGTAACACAATTAGACCATACATAACCAGTGTACTCTCTTGCAGCATAATCAAATTTAACACCATACCACTCACCATTGCTACCATTTACTTTACCACTTTTTAAACTTATATATGTTAAATCCTGATTTGCATAAACAGAAACGTTATCATTTCCGTTTTTAATTATACTATAATTTGTACCAGGACCAATTCTTACATTACATTTAGAATTTGCTGTATAAATAGTATATGATGCTGCACTTACCTTTAAATTAAATATCATAAATAAAGAAAGTATAAATGTAAGGAAAAATAACTTTTTTTTCATCACTATCACCAGCCTTCTACTCTACGCAGATTATAACATATTTCGACATTTTTTTAAATAATAATCTAACTAAAACGTAAAATAATATGTAAAAAGTAAAATTGTGTTAATAATATAACTAGATGGCAATAGATGTTTGAAATTTGTATATAATTGTTGTATAATTTTAATAAGTTTGAAGGTGATATTTTGCAAAAGAAAAAAAAATTTAAAAAAATGATATTTCTTATAATACCATTATTAATAATTTATTATGTAATAACTGGTTACTTTATAAAAGAAATATATTATTATAATTCAAATCAAAGTATGATGAAAAACATAGTTTATATAGTAATTATAGCTTGTGCATTATTTATTATACTTTTTACTATATGGTCTCTTATTTGTATAAAGAAAAACAAATTAAAAAACTACTTATTTTTTATTATATTAATTATACTTGTATGTTCTATAGAATACTTTGCAACATATAACTTAAATAAGATAAGTAACTCAATTTCAAAGGTAACAGATAAGTATACCAACTACTCTACTAGTCTTATAGCAATGAAGGATTCTAATATTAAAGATATAAATGATTTAAAAAAGAAAAAGATAGGTATTATAAGTGATACTAATGATACTGAAGGATATGTAATTGCAAGTGAAATAGTAAAAGAAGAAAACATTGATAAAAAATACCTTGTAAAATATGATAATTATCTAGATATGTTATCAGACTTATTCGATGATAAAATAAGTGGTATGTTTGTTAGCAGCTCATACGCTGATGTTTTCTCTAACGAAGAAGGTTATGAAAAACTAGATTCACTAGTTACCGAGGTAAAAGTTAAAACAAAGAAGATAAGAAAAACTGTTAAAACAAGCACCAAGTCATTTACTGAACCGTTTACTTTATTAGTAGTAGGTGTTGATAGCGATACGGCTTCTCTTAAGAAGAGCAACTCATTTAATGGTGATACATTAATGCTTATGACATTTAATCCTAATACCTTAAATACAACTATTTTAAGTATCCCAAGAGATACTAGAGTACCAATTGCATGTACTCCTAAAAAGTCTAAAAACAAAATAAATGCATCCCCTATTTATGGAATTGATTGCGTTGAAGATACAATAACTAATTTTACTGGAATAAAAATAGACTACTGGGTTAAAGTTAATTTCCAAGGTGTTGTAGACTTAGTTAATGCTGTTGGTGGAATAGATGTTGACGTTCCATACGCATTTTGTGAACAAGATAGTAAAAGAAGATTTGGAAAGAATACAATATTTGTAGAAAAAGGAATGCAAACATTAAATGGTGAACAAGCATTAGCATTTGCTAGAAACAGACATACATGGCCACAGTATTGTCCAAAAAAATATTCTAAATATGTTAGTAATGACTTTATAAGAGGACAAAATCAGCAAACAATAATTAATGCAATCGCAAATAAACTTAAATCAGTTAGAAAGTTATCTGAAATATATGATATATTAGATGTTCTAGGTGATAACATTGATACTAATATAGACAAAGATACAATGGTAACAGGATTTGATACATTAGAAAAAATAATTTCAAAATCTAAAAACATAAATAGTGATGATTTTATAGGTACTCAAAAATTATATCTATCTGGTTATGATAATAAAATTAATGGTATATATTATTTTGAATACTATAAACAAAGTTTAAAAGAAGTAACAAATGCAATGAAAGTTAATCTAGAAATTAAAAAACCTAAAATGGATAAAGAGTTTTCATTCTCTATTAACAGTCCATATGAATCTACACCAATAGGAAAAGGAACTTATAGCTACTAAGTTCCTTTTTTTAATCCATTTCTATAATATATAATTTTTTACCTTCTTTAGTAAGAATCATTTTAGCTTCATTCTCATATCCATAGTCCTTCTTATATTCCCATGAAATAGTTACTTTATAAGCTTCAACTGTCTTCTTAGCTTCAGTTGTAGTATATCTTCTTTTTGTCCTACTAGTTGTAGTAGTTTCTGACTTATCTTTAATATCAAACTCTATATTTTCTAAAGTAACACTATTTATAGCACTTACCTCTGGTAAGTTTTGATTTCTAGAAGTATCACTTTCTATATATCTATAAAAAGTACTTCTAGCTTGTTCTACAAAATTATCTTTTATAGATGGCATAACAAAAGCTACACCACCTATATCATTTTTTGAAGTCTTGTTAGATAAAGTGTAAAAATCTATTATAAATAATTCAGAAATTTTCTTTGCATAACTTTCATAATCAACATTTTTGCTAGATAATATTTTTTCTAGTTCACTAAACTTATTCTTATAAAGATCAGTTTCATTATCATTAAGATTATAACCATATTTATTTATACTCTTAATTACTTTTACAGTTTCTTCGTCTTTATTATTAGAAGTAAAATACTTATAAGCAAAAAATGAAATACATATAAGAACTATTATTATAAGAAAAATTAATAGTTTATTTTTTTTCTTTTTTTGCATTTGCAGCCTCCAAATCATAAACAATTATAGAATCTGATACATCTAATAGAGTACTAGCATATTGTTTATTATTTTCAATTTCTTCGTCTGTAACTACACTATCTTTTAATAATAAATACTCATCCTTTTGTGCATTATAATACATTTTATCAGTAACCCAGTTTCCATTTGGAAATACAACTATGTTATTTTCTTTATTAAAGATATCATGACCCAAAGCATACTTATAATCAAAGTTAAACATGTTAGCAAGCGTTGGCATTGCATCATACATACCCATAACCTTTGTAACTTCCTTATTTAATTTTGAATTACCCTTACTATCTTTAGTCCATATTATAAATGGTACTTTTCTATTTAATTCATAATTATAATAATCAACGTTTACATAGTTTTCATCATCAGAAGAATACTGTTCTCCTGTTTCTAAGTTATAATTATAAAAATACTTATACTGCTTTTTAGATATTTTAGCATCATGATCACCATATAAAACAATAACCGTATTATCAAGTAATCCTGACTCATTAAGTTCATTTATAAATTCACCTAAAGCTTCATCAGCATAATGAACAGACTTATAATATCTACCAAGTTCAGTACCTTCTAAGTATGGAAGTGTCTTTTCTGTTTGATTACCATTTTCATCTGTTACAGTTGTTTTATAATCAACCGTATAATCTCCATAATTATCTTCATCATCCCAAGGTGTATGATTAGAAAGTGTTATTAAAGTTAAGAAGTAATTACTATTTTTTTCACTTATCTTCTTTATTTTATTTACAGATTGTTTAAAGAAATCTTTGTCAGATAATCCCATACCAACAGTGTTTTTATCTGTTACTTTATAATCTTCTTTAGAATAAAATCTCTTATATCCTAAAGTCTTATGCATAACATTTCTGTTCCAGAATGATGCGTTATTAGCATGCATGCTAGCTGTATAATATCCTTTAGAAGCAAATATATTTGGCATTGCTTCATACGTCCTTTTCCAGTAGTTAACAAATACTGTACCAGTTGATGCTGGAAGAAGTGATGTGTTAAAAGTAAACTCTGTATCACTTGATGTACCAACACTTACCTGAGGATAATAGTTAGAGAAGAATAACCCTTCTTTAGATAACTTATTCAAGTTAGGAGTTAATTCCTTATTATTAAACGATAAAGACATATTCTGAGTCATCATACTTTCATAATGAATAACAATTACGTTTTTACCTTCAAAAATATTTGTATACTCATTACTTTTTTTATCTTCTGCATTATTTTTTTCTTTATTATTATAAAAGTCTTTAACTTTTTTATAAGCACTATCATATCCAAATAAACTAGTAAACTTAGACTGAGTACTTTTTATTGCATCATTAACTTGATATACATATATACCAAACCTTTGAACTAAATACTCCCTATTCCACTGTTTTTTTAATCTACTAAAATCAGATGCTTGCATAAGCATAATAGTAATTAAAGTAAATGCAGAACCCGCTATTATTGTATTTAGAAATCTTTTTTTACCTCTTTCAAGTTGTGCTACTTTTTCATAATACTTCTTCTTTTTTAATAGTGTATGCACAATTATTAATACAAATGGTGGAAATATAACTAGTAAATCCTTAAGTTGTATTAAATTAGTTACAACAGAACCATCCATATCTCCTAGAAATGATGCTGTTGATAAAAGCGAAAATGATGCAAATGAAACATAATTTTCATAATATACCGCATTTATAATGCAAGTTAACATCATAACTATAGTAAGTGGTAATAAAATACGTATTTGTTTTTTAGGTTTTAATAAATACGCAAACGAACCAACTATTAATATAAATGCTAAGTCAGTAATTATAGCTTTTATGTTAAATAACGCCCCCATAGTTACAATTCTAAGAATCCAAGATGCCATAAGATTAACTAACACATAAGTTAAAAAAAGTATATTAGTTTTTATATACAATTTCAAACTAATTTGTTTATATCTATTTTTTATCTTTTTAAAAAAACTTGAAATTTTATCTTTCATATATACCTCCAAATTCTACTTATAATTATACCACAAAAAAAAGTCTTTTAATCAAGACTTTTTATTTTTGAAGTTTTTTCTAATTCAACATTTAGCTTATAATTATTTATAGTCATACCAAGAACAAATATATAACACATCCAGTATATCCATATCATTAGTATTATTAAGTTTGATAAATTACCATAAAACTTTGAATAATTTGCTAAATGAGTAACATAAAACGAATAAACAAACGTAGTAATGCCCCATATAACAGTAGTAAATAATGCTCCTTTATTTACACTTTTACTTGGTATCGTAACATTAGGTGCTATTGTATATATGATTTTTATTGCAATAAATATCATAAAAAATACAAAAGGCCATTTAATTACATCATATAAAATCCTAGTAAAAGGAGAAATTGAACCATTTACATCTGCTATATAAGATACTATTCTACTACCTACAGATAAAATACCTATAATCGATAAAACTAAAAATATTAAAATTATAAGCATTATTATAGCCTTTATTCTTGTCCTTAAAAAATTTTTTTGTTTTCCATCATAAATCTGAGTAGATGCAATTATTATTGAATGTGTTGCTTTAGCTGCTATATAAAAAGCAGTTATTATAAATAATATGTCTAAAGTCCCTACTTTTTGTTGTTCAAATACAGAAAGTATTAATTTAGCTACCCCACTTGATACATAATGATTAATAAAATTAGTTACAGTATCAAAACTTAAAGATAACTTTGATGCAAACATAACAAGCAAACTGATTAATGGGATTATAGATAATATAACAAAGAATGATATTTGTCCAGGTAAAATAGACATTAAGGGAGTCTTCATTAAAGAATAATTTTCTTTAATAGACCCCTTTATTTTTTCATTAGTTTTTTTCATATATCAACCTATCTTTTATTTTTCATTTCCTTACTAGCTCTTATCTCTAAAACAGCTTCATTTATTGCATCATCAATGGTCTTTATATCATCTTCTATCATGCTATATCCTAAAGTTGCACCAAAACCATATGGCAACTCATTTAATTCCTTATATAACTTTCTCATGAAAGCAACAACCTTGTTCTTTTCATAACCAACCATGTAAATTAAATACTCATTACCATCAGTTCTTATGATATCACTTTGTTCTAATTGATTCTTTATTAATATGTTAGCAGCTTGTTTAATTAACTTATCTCCCTCTTCATGACCATATACATCATTTATATGTCTTAAGTTATTTAAGTTAATAACAATTATAGATTGTGGATATATAGCATTATTTTCCCATTTACTAAAGTTCTTATTTAAATAATGTCTATTTTTTAATGAAGTCAAAGGATCAATATATCTAACAATTTGATCACGTTTAGTTTTCTTCTTTATTTTAATCTTTTTCTTAGCAAATAACCATATAATTAAAGCTAATAAAACTACTAATATAAAGTAAATAAACGTATGACTAACTTCCTTAGAATCACTAGAATAATCCTTTACAGAACTATTATATATTTGTTTATAATTAAGAGTTTCTATATAATTACTAAATAATTTACTAAATGTATCATTTTCATTAGTTGAATTAATTATAAATCCATGATCAACATTTTCATTACCATTATAAATAACTTTATAATCACTAAAATTCTTACTTTGATAATTATAATATGACTCGCTATCTAAGATAATTATACTATCTTTATTTATCTTATTTAATAATGTATTTATTCTATCATATGATACTACTTTAGCTTTTACAGTATCTTTAAAATACTTAGATAACGTAGATTTAAGCATATAAACTCTTGTTTTATTTAATTACTTTGCTGAGTTAACAATAACATCACTTCTATCTTTATTAACTAAAACAACATAATCATTAGAATAAACATTTGCTGTCTTAATATACTTTCCAGTTAATTCTGAATAATTATAATAATTAGAAGCAAAATCTATTTCATTTTTATTTAATGCATTATTTAAATCTTTAACACTACGATACTTTTTAAAAGTAATAGTTGCACCAGTTATCTTGCTAAATGAATTAATATATGAACTATTTAAACCTATTAACCTATTATTAATCATACTATCATAAGGTTTATTAACAATGTAACCATATACATATTTCTTCTTAGAAAAGTCATCTTTCATAGTTTCAGATATTTTATTTTCTGATAATAAGAACTCATTTAAATAATTACTATATTCTTTATCTAATTTATTATTTTTATACTCTATAAAGCTTTTATTTACAATACTTTTTAAATCATCAGAAGAACTCTTTGATGTCTTTAAAACATATGCTTCTTTCATTTCAGTTATGTTATACACAATATGATAATTATTACTTAGTATATAACTATAACATCTCATTTTTGGAACTGCTATATAATCAACTTTACCATCTGTTAATGAAGATAAAACCTCATCTTGTTTATCATAAGTGTTAAAAGAATTATTATTACCTGTTATGTAAAAACTTACGCTTGATAAATCACTTTTTAAAACACCAATCTTCTTACCATCTATACTAGAAGGATCTGTTATTTTATCACTATTTTTACCTACTAATACATAATAATCCTTATAAAAAACCATACTATCATCACTTAAACTTGATACTTTATCATTTTTTATAACTTCATAATATAACTCATTTTTCTCAGTCTCACCAGATGGATCATAAGATATTAAATTAAATGATAAATCAGTTTTATCTTCCATCTTCTTTATAAAACTAAAGAATATACCTTCACCTTCATTACTAAAAGCTGGAATGTTATTAGCTATTGAAACATTTATTACCTTTTTCTTATTATCCTCTATCCATCTTTTTTCAGATAAATTTAAATTTGTATTTATTTTATTACTCTTACTAGATACTATTAAGATAATTAAAATAGCTACTAATAAAACTATAAAACCAAATACTAAATAATTCTTACTCTTCTTATTTTTCACTTAAAATCACCTCTTAAAATGTATCAAAAGATATAGAATCCTTAGATTTATGTTTATATCCAATTACAGGATACTTAGTCTCACCAGACTTAACTTCCTTAGCATAAAAAGTAACATCATAATAACTAGTTACATTTTTACTTAAGATCTTAGAAACATCACTAATCTTAGTTTTTATATCATCAGTTGAAACCCCATCTTCAAAAGTAATAAAAAACTTAATTAATCTTCCTTTTACTACTATCTTACACTCAGTTATCTTATCAATTTCTAAAGCTTTACTCTTCCAGTTTTCCTCATCTTTACCTTTAATCTTGTGTTCTTTTATATCCCTTGTTCTAATACCATATACTGCCTTTTCACTATTTGAATAAAATAATGATTTATATAGTATAATACCAAATAATAGAATAATTAATGCTATTACAACTATTCTAACTGTCTTCTTATTTTCCATAAGAAATCTCTTAATTTTTGGCATCAAAATCGCCTCCCATATATTAAATATTATACTATAAAATATATTTTATTTCTACTTTAATTGAAAAATAAAATTGTAAAAAGCTAAAAAGCCTTATTTTACAACATAAAAATAAGACATAAATATAAGTTTAATATTTATGTCTTATGTTCTTGAACCCATTAGATTTGTTGATGAATATCTTTTCAATCCTAAATTAAATATTAAAAATGAAAATAATGATATTATAATTGTAAAAAATCCTACTATAAGTAATATTAAAGGATTATTAGTAAGAAGACTTCTTACTGGTAAATAAACGATTAATGCTACTGGAAACACGGTATATAAAAGTATTTTTATAAATCCCTTAAATATTCCTTCTGGATAGGTTGAAAATGATGTTGGTACCCTAATTAAAGTATTAGAAAGCTCTCTAAAATTTAAACTAAAGAATAATAAGGAATATAAAATAACTATAAACGAAGTATAAGTTATCGCACCACAAATATTAAATAACGTTAAATATATAAACGTTTTAATAGAAGGTGATGCAATAAGAATAACTAAATAACCATACACCAAATCCCCAAAAGCACTCATCGAACAATGTGAATTTAAAATGTTTAGCAAAACACTTTTTGGTTGAACTAAATATGCATCAAGCTTTCCATCTTCTATATAATATGGAATGAACCCTGCTCCACCAAATATTATGTTAGCAAGACCAAACGAAGATGCTCCAAAACCCCACACCATTAATATTTCTTTCATAGATAAATCACTACTAGATACTGATAAAACAACTATCCATTGTACCAAAAAAGAAGCATTAGATATAAACATTAATAAGACACTGAATAAGAATGACTTTTTATTTGCCATTGCCCTTATAGCACTATATTTAATGGATAGAAAACTTACTCTTAATTGATTTTTAACCTCCGTTAACATTTAACTTTCTAGCTCCTTTCTTATATTCAAATTTTAATATTATAATAAGAAGTACTATGTAAAATAATTG
>JALEND010000027.1 GCA_022768045.1 Mycoplasmatota bacterium
TCTGATATAGCCATTCTATATATAAAGTCTGTAAAGCTCTTAGCACCAAAAGCATACTCTAAATAAGCAGACTCTCCATTTGATTTCTGATAAAAACTCATAATATCTTTAATTTGTTTTTCTTTTTCACTTATTTCATCATTCAACAAACTAATTTCATTATTTAAATTGACTATTTCTTCATTGGCTGCCGTTATATCCTTAGTTGCTTCATAAATACTCTGTTTAGTAGCCTCTATTTCTTCTTCAGTTTGCTTTTTACCAGCTTCTTGAGCAGCATAATCAGACTTATACTGTTCTAATTCTCTTTCAACATCACCAAGTGTCTGCGCTCTAACCTTTGCATCTGGAATGATAATATAAGGAATTATCAAAATGATAATACAAAGTATATTTAAAATTTTTCTAATCATTTTACATCAATGCTCCATTAAAGCAGCCCTTATCTTTTTATAATTAGGGCAATATTTACTAACCAAATTCCAAAAATCTTTAGAATGATTAAAGTAAATCAAATGACTTAATTCATGAATAATAACATAATCAAGTTTATCTAAATCATATCTCATTAAGAGGCTATTTAGTGTTACTGTTTTTGTCTTAATGTTACAAACACCCCATCTAGTTTTCATTTGTCTTATCTTTAAATTAGGAAAAGGTATTTTTTCGACAAATTTTTCATAATTTAACTGCAAATGGGTTTGATAAATATCTAACATTTGCTTTTTATACCATTTATCAAAAACTTGTTTATTTTTAGCAAATATAAAATTGTTTTCGATAACTACACTATTAATCCTATCATCAAAAATAATATCATAACAAATTCCCAAATAATAAAACTTATCATCATTCAGTCTTTTACTTTTCATATGATTAATCATCTTTTTGATACTATTTTGATTATTATTTAAAATAGCCATTATTCTTCCTTTAGTCACAAAAAAGTTAGTATTGACAATAATGTTTAATTCATCATCAATTCTTACATAAGTATTTTTATTACCTTTTTTATTTATTATAACATTATATTCTTCATCTTCTATCATAAATTTCATCGACGAAACAAACTCCTATTACCATACAATACTGAATTAGTATAACACTTATTTATAGCCCTATCTAACCTTTTAGCAAATTCTTTTTTATCAATGTTTGATACAGCATCATAACTTTTTAAAATAATTGAATACTCAAAAAAAATATTATTTTTTAATAATTCTGGATTCTCTCTTATCTCTCCTCTAAAATTTAAAAAACTATAATAATAATCACTATATTCTTTAGTCAGTTTTGAAATATTATAAAAATAAATTGTGATAAGAATAGATGGTATTATGATAAAAAAGCCGATAAAAGAATAAAGCTTTAATATAATATTAAGAATAAATAGTATAATTCCAATGCTTTGAACTAATTTAACTTTATTATAGTCTAATTTAGGTTCAAATATTTTGTTTTTATTACTACTAACTAAAGCAAGTTTTTTCCATATTTCATAATTCATTAAAAATGATGAACTACCAGAATTATTAGTACAAAAATTATTAATTTGTCTTATTGTGACTTTATCATCTTTTCCAATAACCGCAAATAATAGTTCCATAATATTTAATTCTATTTTTGACAAATCACTATCATGACAATTACAAATTAAAGTAAAATCATCATTATTTTTTTCCAATTTAATTTTTCTATTATTAATTAATTTAACAATAGTTGCAGTTAATACTTCTGGTTTAATCTTTTTATAAATAATAAGTGATAAATCTTCTAAAGGAATGACTACATTTTTAACATCAATAACTTTATCACAATCGTAAGGTTTACTATTATTTAAATAAAGATTAATGAATAAATATATATAATACATATACCATAATACCATGATTATATAAAAAACAATTTTTATAGTAGCCATGTTTATCACCTACCATATAACCATTTTATCATAAAAAAAAAAGTTTTTAAATAACTTTTTATCCCTTTATAATATTTAATACTCTATTATTATCTTCTGATACTATATATACTAAATAATTATTATAATCTGTATATAAACCATTTTCTACTAATTGCTTTTGTTCTGGGAAATAATTCATACCTACCCACTGACTATTATAGGAATCAATAAAAGTTTCAAACTCTTTTTTAGTCTCTGCATTATTTGGATAGGCAATAAAAACCATAGTAGCATCATCGTACTTTGTAGAAGATAACATCATTAATTCTTCAAACTTACTTGTATCAATACTATATCTATTTAAAACAACATCACTATTTATAATTTCATGATTTGTGAAATACTTACTAGAACTTAATTTGTTTCCTACATCGTTTAAATCCAATTTTTTCTTTGATACACCACATCCTGATAAAAATAAAAGACAAATAACGGCTATCAATATTTTCTTCATATTATCCCTCTATTCCTTCTAAAATAATATTATCAAATTACATTTTTTTTGTCAAAGCCTTTTGATCATCATCATTATCTTTTTGGTCTAAAACCATTTGCGAATCAACATTATTATTATATGTTTTATTCAAATAATTAATCACATTTTCTAATAAACATCTTACTTGATATGATCTTTTTATTGCATCTCTTAAATCACCATCAAGTACTTTAATAATTTTATCATTTTCTTATAAAACTTAATATCATTCTTACTTAAAACTTTCACATCATCATGGGCAACATACAAATAAATTAATGTTAATCCTCCAAAAGAAAAAAGGGTATATAAAATATGATTTAAAAAATAAGCAGTTGTAAAATTAATAATTATAAGAATCATAGTTAAAATATAATATATTGCTGTACTTAATGAAAACATTTTTCTAGCCTTCTTTACTTTATTTATTTGGCTTTGATACTTACTATTCTCATCTTGCAATATTTCATTTTGGATTTTTCTTGTCTCTATTTCTATATTTAATTCTTCTTTAGAAGCGTTAATTGTATTATTTTCTATCAATAGTATTTGTAATTGTTTGAACTTTTCTTTTAATTCTAATAAGTTCATAATATCACTCTTCCTTGAAAGTTAATATTATCATAAAAAGAAAAATTGTCAATATTAAAATGGTGAATATATGATTTCAAACTAAAATCCAAAAGTTAGATAGTTTAATTATTTGAAAATTGTAACCTATAATTTAACAGTTAAACACCTTTTAGTTTTATTTCAATTCTATCACAGTTATAATAATTAATATAGCCATTAATCACTACAATTAATTCATCTATATTTGTATATCCGTCACTTGAGCATAAAAACTCTATGTTTTCAGTATTTTGGGAATGTTTTCCACTCTTTTACTATTAACATTTTTATCTGAACAAAACGTTAGTCCTTACCAATTCTTATTATTCAAAGCTTTATTAAGCATATCATTAATTTACTATAGATTATGAGATATTATTTTGCTATTAAAATCATCTAAAATTGTAAATAAACATATTTTTTCTTCTTTTAGATTACATTCAATAACATCAGTATAACTTTTTTGTTTAGTTTATCAAAATTATCAATTAATATAATTACTTAC
>JALEND010000037.1 GCA_022768045.1 Mycoplasmatota bacterium
TATATGCTATTGCTGTATTAATTGCTTTACTATTTATATTATTATCATAAAAGTATCTAGCTTCTTTTTCTAAACCTTCTTCCATCATTTTATCTACTCTTTTATTTATAGCATCGTAAAGTTCATCTCTTGGCCTTGTAAGCCCTATTATTTTAGCATCATATAACATTTTATTAGATACTTTATATTTCTTATCATGATTATTTAAAAAACTTTCTAGTCTTTGTCTATTATTAACATGTATTTTAGTTTCTTTATCAATTTTAAGTACCATGTTATATAATTCTTCATTTGTATACTTAGAAAAGTCTTTCTTAGGATTATTATTTTCAGTAAATTCATAATTATATAAAAGAGCCTTTAAATAAAGTCCAGTACCACCTACTATAATTACGTTTTTATTATTTTTAAGTTTATCATTAAGAATTTTTCTAGCTTCTTTTTGGTAGTCATAAACGGAGTAATCTTCATTTGCATCTCTTATGTCAAGCATATAATGTTTAACATTTTCTTTTTCATCTTCTGTTACTTTAGATGTACCAATATCCATTTTTCTATATATTTGCATACTATCACAAGATATTATATCAGCATTATACTTCTTAGCAAGATTGATAGATAATTTTGTTTTTCCAACCCCTGTTGGTCCTACTATTGCTAGTATCATAATAATCACTTCCTTGTTTTAATTATTATACCATACTTTATTTAATTGTTTTATTTCATATTTAAACTTACTTCTTTTAAAGATTTAGCGTTATAGCTACTTAATTTTTTTATTACATAACTTTTATATTTTTTAGTTTTTAATATTTCATCACTAACATTATCTTCATAATTATTAGAGAAAAAATATCTTTCTAAAAAATTTATAAAAAGATTATTAATTTCAAAGTAATTTTTCCATTTAGAATCTATATTACCTTTTTTATAAAAATCTATATCACATACTTTAAAATCACCATTATAAATAAAAGCATTTTCTTCTTTTACATCATTCATCTCAATATTATTATTAGATAATTCTTCAGCTAACTCATATGCTTTATCCCATGATAAGAAAAAATCTTTTAATAAAACATCTTCATATAAATAATTTTTCTTATTAAAATTTATCCCAATATCACTAATATTCATCATATAAGATAAGTTTTCCATTTCATACATAAAAATCTTATTTTCTAATAAATAAACTTTCTCTATATTAGAAATACCATTAAATTTATTATTAGAAAAATATAATATATTATTAAAAACATCAGTAGAATTAAATAATATATTACAATTTTTATCTTTTAAATATGGCTCTTTTTTATATAGTTTATAGCATGTATCACCATCTAAATAAACATTTGCAAAAGTACCGCTTAAAAAAGGGTAATCATTAAAATAATTCTTAATTTTAAAAGCTTTATCTTTATTAATTTCTATAATATTTTTAATAATAATCACTCCTTTTTTACTAAACATATTATACGTAAAAAAAATATTATGTCAATTAAAAAAGGCTTTATAAAAAAGCCGATTTTTATTTAAGAACCTGTTGATGCATATCTTTTACAAGCCTTATAAAATAAGCTAAAGCAAGGCACTAAGTAAATTAAAACTACTAATGGTGAAAATGCATATAACATATTATCTTTTCTACCTAACAAGTAAAGAAGAGGATAATAATTAACAAAACCATAAGGAATAATAAATGTAAAGAAATATAATATTCCTTTTTTAAAAATACCTATTGGGTACTGTGCTATATGTTTACCTCCATCTGCTAATAAGTTTCTAAATTCTAAACCCTGAATTGTAAAAAAACAATATGATGCTGAAATAAGAAATATTCCAAAGAATATTATGCATGAACTAATAAGCATTAATATAAGAGTAAGTGCTTTTAAAAAGGTCCAACTTAAGTTTAATTTTATAAGAGAAATAATAATTATAACAAAAGATTCAAGTAATCTTGCAGACTTAGTTAAATCTGAATCAGTACTTAGCACTTGTATTATTATGTTTTTAGGTCTTAAAAGTAGTCTATCAAAACCCCCATCTATAATTAGTCTGTCAAACTGATCTAGTCCCCTAGCGAATAACTCATTAAAAGAAAAACCAAATTGAATTATTCCAAAACAAAGTAGAACTTCATACAATGTAAATCCCTTTATATTATCAAATTTTGTAAATAAAGCTATTATAATAAAATAATATGAAAACACTGTTATTAGCTGTGAGATAAAAGATAATATAAATGAAGCTTTATACTGCATAAATGATCTTATGTTTAATTTAAATGCTTTAAAATATAACCTCATACTTAACCTCCGTTTACTACTACTTTCTTTAGTATTTTCTTACTAAGTATGTAGCCTAAAATAGCTATTACTATAATCCATAATATTTGAATTAAAATACTTTTTAAACCATCTGTAACACTAATGTTTCCAGAATAAATTCTAAATGGTAAATCACCTATATATCTAAATGGAAATAAATTAGCTACCTTCTGAAGAAATTTAGGAAATAATGGTAATGGTACTGCAAGACCAGATAAAATATCTCCTATTGTTATAAAAATACCAACTACCCCTCTTTCATCTAAAGTTTTCATCATAATAACATGATAAAAAGTAGTTATTAAATTAACTAGTATTATTCCTAGTATAAATGTAATTATAAATAGAATAAAACTTTCTAAGGAAGATGGCATACCTAATCTATAATTTTTTGGAAGTATTAAACTAACAAGTATAATAGGTAAAAACCTTGTTACAACATTTGAAAGCCTTGTTCCAAGTATTTTAGCATACCACATAAAAAACACATTCTTAGGTCTAGTAAGTTCATATGAGATATTACCATTTTTTATTGTATTTATTATTTCTTTATCTTTATAGTAGAGATTTACAATAGAGAAAAAAGCTTGATTAAGCCATATGTATGATATTAAGCTTTCAATTGAAATACCATTATATCCTCCATTTTCATAAAAAGCATTATATACCATTATATAGATAAAACCAAAGAAAAATTGAGTACATATACCTGCAATAGCTGCAAAACGATATTGAAGACCAGCTATAAATTTAAGTTTTATAAATGATTTATAAAAGCTCATATTCCAAACTCCTCATATAATTTAACAATTATACTATCTACGTTTTCATTTTCTATTTCAACATCATCTATTAATACCTTTTTAGATATAATAGATAGAAAATCAGATATATTTATTATTTTAGAATTAATAATAATTTTATAACCATTAGGTAATTTTTCTTTTGATACAATAGCTTTATTTCTTATAATTAACTTATCTTTTGTATAAATGGTAATATATTTATAATTATCATACTTATTCTTTAGTTTTTTAAGTGTTCCATCATATAAAACTCTTCCCTTACCTATTAATATTATTCTTTTAGCTAAGGCCTCTATATCATTCATATCATGAGTTGTTAGTATAACAGTTACATTTTTTTCTTTATTTATCTTCTTAATAAATTTTCTAACTATCTCCTTTGATATAGCATCTAATCCTATAGCTGGTTCATCTAAGAATAAAATCTTTGGTGAATGAATTAATGATGCCGCTATTTCTAATCTCATTCTTTGTCCAAGAGAAAGATTTCTAACCGGAATATTCATTATCTCTTTTAAATTTAAAGTACTAATTAATTCATTCTTTGTTTTTATAAACTCTTCATCATTAATATCATAAATTTCTTTTAATAAATCAAAAGTATCAGTAGCAGGTATATCCCACCAAAGCTGACTTCTTTGTCCAAATACAACGCCTATTTCTTTAACATATTTTTCTCTATCTAGCCAAGGCGTGTAATTTCCAATTTTACAAGTACCACTATCAGGTGTTAATATACCAGATAATATTTTAACAGTTGTAGACTTACCCGCTCCATTAGGACCAATATATCCAACAACTTCACCTTTTTCAATAGAAAAAGAAACATTATTAATAGCATTAATAACTTCGTATTTTCTATTAAAAAATGACCTAATAGAATTAATTAAGCCATTTTCCTTTTTGACAACTTTAAATGATTTATTTAAAGCTTCAACTTTAATAAACGACATTTCATAATCACTCCCTTCACATGCAAAAAATCCGGATATTACTATCCAGCCCATATATAAAATATGTAATTTTTGCAAAAACGTCACTTAAAATATACTATATAATTTTTAATAAGGCAAGTCTTTTTAATTATTTTCTAAATATTTATAGTAAGAATCTAATGCACCTTTTATTTCTTCATATACTATTTTATTTTTATGATGATCATTTATTGTTCTTTTAAGAAGACTATCTACCTTATTTAAAGGAACATAAACACATCTATAATTATGTTCTTTTTCCCATTCATCTAAGTTCATATTATCTTTATTTACCTTATCATCTGTGTTAATTAAATAATAATTAAACTCAGTATAAGTTATATCACCAGTAGATGGAAAATCTCTATTATAATACTTAATCTTATAGATACATGGATAACTTTTATTTAATATAATACCTGTTTCTTCTTTTATTTCTCTTTTTAAGCATTCATCTAGTGTTTCTCCGTCTTCTAAATGACCACCAGGAAACTGATAATTACCATCACATTCACCCATAAGAATCTCATTCTTACTATTTATAATAAGACCTCTTGCTCTATATATTTTCTTATTTATTTCTTCTTCTTTTATATTATCATTATTATGAATAATTGTTTTCATACTTTTCTTCCTTACATTTTAATTTTTCTTATTTCTATAGCAAGTGTTCCATATTTTTTTATATCATCTAAACTATAATACATAGACATATCACTTGGATTTGCTACTTCATTTTCATTATAACCAATAGAAGTTTTATCATGATTCTTATATAACTCATCAAAGTCTTTATAACGATATAAGTTAGTTACTTCACAAAGCATTTTTTCATTAGTACTCATGTTTGTAAATTCAATAACATCCTTTATATTAAGCATTTGTCTTTTCTCATCAAAAAGTCTCATTTCAATTATCTTAGATTCATTTTTTATCTTACAAAATGGATCATTTTTTAGTTTCATAAAATATTTCATTATAAGATTTCCTCTAAATTAAATTTATCAGAGTATGATGCCTTATAGCACTTAGCATCACTCTTACTTTTTATTACGCTTATTTTATCATCTTCTATTTTTAATGCAGCACAATTATCTAAACAGTAAGCTTTTATATCATTATTTTTTCTTAACACATTTTCTAAATCTAGTTTCTTTTTAGGATCAGAAGAAAAATGTGGCACAAACATATAATCTAAGAAGTTTAAACCATCTACTTTAACATAATTATTTGATATGTTATTCATTATTTCTACGTCAGATAAACCATATTTTAAGTATGCTATTGCACCAGCTGACACACCTGCTAAAACAGTGTTATTATCTAAACTTTCTTTTAACATTTTATCCATACCGGTTTCTTTTAAAATATTAACTAATTTAACAGTATCTCCTCCACCAATATAAATAATATCTGCCTCTTTTATCTTTTTTTCAACAACTTCCATATGACTTAATGTTTTATTAGATATCTTTCCAGTTTTGCATCCTAGATTTTTATAAATATCTTTTATAATTTTATAGTAAGAATCACCAAAAGAAGATGCTAAACTAATAAACAGAAAATTAGGTTCTTCTTTCTTAGCCATTTTAACAACTTCTTCATCTATAGTACCTGTTTCATACTTAGTATCTGCTCTTCCTATATCTCCTCCGCCAATTAACATAAGCTTCATAATTATTACCTATCCTTTCTTAACTTGTTCATCTTTTCTTCTATAAGTCTTAATCTTTCTTCTTTTTCGTTATCATCTTTTTCATATTTGTTATTTTTATATACTAAAATATCAGTTTCTTTTACATCAAGTGGTAATTTATCTAAACTAACCTCTACCTTAGAATTATCTTTTATGTTTTCTAAAAGTACCACACCATTATCTATTTTATCTACTGCAAATTTCATAATTAACCATTAGTATTAGTTTTTTCATATGATATATCAAGTTTATTACCATCTGACTTAAACGTAATACTTCCTTTCTTATCCGTTCTTAAAATATCAACACCCATATTCTTAAGTTTATTAATAGTAGTAGCTCCTGGATGATTATATGAGTTATTAGCTCCTACTGATATAACAGCATAAGATGGACTAACCTTTTCTAAAAACTTATTAGACGTAGAATAAGTGCTTCCATGATGTCCTACTTTTAAAACATCAGCATCTATATTTTTATCTAATAACTTATTTTCTACCTCACTTGGAGCATCTCCCATAAATAAGAATGAAGTATCTTTAAAATCAAGTCTAATAACAATAGAACACATATTTAAATTATTAGAACAACTAGACGATGAATATAACACTTTTAAGTCTATATCACCTAATTTAAATGTTTCATTAGCTTGTGGTACCATATAGCTTAAATTCTTATCTTCTAAGCTATTTAACACATCTAAAAAAGTCTTAGTAGTAGTCTTAGCATCAGTCATATAAAATGTATCAATATCAAAATTATTTATTATATCATCCATACCACCTATGTGATCTTCATGAGGATGAGTTGCTACAACATAATCAAAAGATGTTATCTCCTTATCTTTTAAATATGAAACAAGTAATGGACCATCTTCATTATTACCAGCATCTATCAACATATTATGATTGTTATTAGTAATTAATATTGAGTCTGCTTGACCAACATCTATAAACGTAACAGATAAAGTACTATTTACATCCATTTTTTCTGAACTTGCTACACTAGCTGTTGCACTTTTAGTATCTTCCTTTACATTTTTAATAAAATCAGTACCAAAAAACGCATAACCAATTACTAAAGCTCCAATTATAAAATGAAGTATACTCTTATCTTTAAAAAAGTTTTTCATATTATCACACCCTATATATAATAATACCATTTTTATAAAATAATGTCATTAAAAAGAAAAAAAGAAACATAAATTATGCTTCTTTCTTAATAACTTCTTTACCTTTGTAGTTACCACATTCTGGGCAAACTCTATGTGGTCTAATCATTTCTCCACATTTAGGACATTTTACTGTTCCATTAGCTTCAATTTTATAGTGAGTACGACGCATTCTTTTTCTAGTCTTACTAACCTTTCTGAATGGAACTGCAAATAATTGGATATCCAACTTTAACATATTCTCACTCCTTCCCTACTTTATAATATAGTCTTTTAACTTTGCAAGTCTTGGATCTATCGTTTCCTTTTTATCTTCTTCTTCGCTAATCACTTTCCATCCATCACCTTCTTGTGGTGCATCAGATGTATCAGGTGCAAGAACTCTTAAAGGAACATCCACTAATATATTTTGCCATACAATTGGAAAAATATCAAGTCTATTTTGGTTAATTTCTAATGAATCATCATCATTTTCACCAATTACCTCATCTATTTCACTACTAAATGGATATTCTATATCTTTTAATGTTCTAGCACAAGGAAGAATCATTGTTCCACTTATTGTTATATTTAACTCATATTCTTCATTATTATTAGATATATATCCATTTACCTTAACAGGTGATATTCTTCTAATATCCGTGTTTTTAAGCATTTCATCAGGTACTATAACCTCACCTTTAATAGGCAATTTATATAGATTACTATAAATTAGCTTAGTTAAGTCAATTATCATATAATCACCCCTTGCAAAGTAAATTATACTATTTTTTTTGCGTTCATGCAATAATTTTGCTATAATTATTTAAGCAAAGGAGATACGCTATGAAATATTTATTTGTTATTGCAATGAAAAAAGAAGCTGGTGATATAATAAATCACTACAAATTAGACAAAATAGATGATAATTATTATAAGAAAGATAATTTAGAACTTATTATAACTGATGTATCTAGAAATGGAATTACAAGTGCGCTAGTAAACTTAATTTATAAATATAATATTAATTATAAAGACTATACGGTAATTAATATTGGAATGGTAGGATCTAATAATTTAAAGGTAGGAGAAGTAGTTATGGCAACAAAAAGCTTAGGATACCACTTTGATCTTACTCCATTTGGAGACCCGTTATATCATGCATTAAACTCTCCTTTTAACTTAGAGAAAATAGATAATATAAAAGAAGCTACATGTTATACGTCAGATGGATTTGTACTTGAAACAAATATAAAAGAAGATGCTATATTTGACATGGAATTAAATGCTATAGTTAACTTTCCATTTAAAAAATACTACTCTATAAAAGTAGTATCAGATAGTCTTAATAATAAAGAATATAATAATTTTAATTACAAAGAAGCATTAATAAAAATAATAAAAGTAATAGACAAAATAATATAAGTCTATTACTTTTTTTGTGTTTAAAATTCTATCATTTTCTTTATTGTAGAACCATTTGTTGAAACGTAGCACTCACCCTTTGTTACTTTTTCACATTTTTCTCTTATATCTTTATTAGTAAAGGAAACTGATTTAAACTTTCCGGTTTTTTTAGCTATAAATTGTACAAGTATGTAATTTCTATCTAATTTCATTTTCCAAGTGTCTTTACTAATGTCGGCATGCTCACCGCTCTTATAATAATATCCTTTAAATTTACCATTCTCATATTTTAAGTTTAATAAAACATCATGTTCAACACCATTAACTACGTGAATATAATATTTATATCTATCTCCACTTGTCCATTCGTTTCCATCCTTATCATACGTTGGTCTACCATAACCTATTTTTAATATATAATCATCTGAGTTAATATCATAATATTTTGTACAATAACTTACCGTTTGCCACGAACCATTATATGTAACATCAGTAGGCCAATTATTTTCTTCATTACCACATATACTATCATTCATCATTTTATATGCTATTTCTTTTTGTAAATCCATAAAATCATTTATCATGGTATCTGCTTTTGCTTTATTTAATCTTGTAATTATTAAATTTGCTCCTACTATTCCTACTATTGCAAGAAGCACTATTACCGCAAGTAATTCTATTAACGTAAAACCCTTATTTTTATTTAAATCTATCATTTAACTTCTCCTATTATTAACATAATTTTAACATAAAACATAATAAAAAGAAACTATTAATAAAATAATAGTTTACTTATTATAATTCTATCCAATTACCCGATTCTTTTAATTCTTTTATTACTTTTTGATGTTCTTCATAAGTTTTTGTAAAGTGCGTTTTACCTTTCTTATCTGCAACAAAGTAATAATAATTAGTTTTATTAGGATATAATGCAGCTTCTAAAGATGACTTAGAAAAGTTTGAAATGGCTCCTACTGGTATTTTACCATTCATACTAGGACCTCTTGTATTATATGGATTATATGTATTAATCTCATTAGTAGTTAACTCTCTTTCTCCTAGTTCTACTTTAAAAGCATAATATGTTGTAACATCACTTCCAAGTGGCATATTCTTGTTTAATCTATTATAAAATACTGATGCAATATCCTTTTTATCAGAGTCATACATTCCCTCTTGTTCAATTACTGATGCAAGTGTAATTATTTCGTTTATAGAATAATTAGATTTGTTTATATCTTCTTTATACTTACTTAACTTAGAATCTGTTTCATCAAGCATGTTTTTAAATATTTCCTCTACTGTAACATCTTCATTAAAAACATAAGTTTCAGGATATAAATATCCTTCTAAAGGATAATATATATTAGAGTTTTTTATATCATCTGTTAAAAACCAGTACTTATCTATTAAAGAACTTATGTAGTTTTTATCTTCCATTTTCTCATATACTTCAGACTCTGTAATATTAGTTTTTTTAGCTATTTCCTTAGCTACTTTTCTTATTGTTATACCTTCTTTAAAAGTTATTTTAATACCATTTTCATTATATGTATTACCTCTTAAAATAGATACTATTTTCTTAGTAGAATAACTTTTATCTAATTTATATGTACCTGCTTTATAATCATTTACATTGTTTAATTTAACATATATTTTATAGGCTCTAGCACTTCTTATTAATCCTTCTTTTTCTAATTTATCACCTATACTATATACACTTGCTCCAGCACTTACCTTAAATTTAACTATCTTACTTGTATTTGACACTCCAGTTAACATATAAGAATATAAAGTAAGTATAAATACTAATATAAAAACTAGTACTAAAATTAAACTTAAAAATAATTTCACACTTTTTTTAAGATGTCTTTTTTTCTTTTTTGGAATATTATTAATATCTAGTTTTTCAGTTTTATCCATATATACACCTCTTTATTCTTTTTCTATTATATTATCTTTTAAATATTTTTTTATAACATCTAAGTTTTCAAGGCTACTTCCACCACCTTGAGCAAAAGTCTTTGATCCTCCACCATTACCTTCTGCAAGAAGAGATACATCTTTTATAAGTGCACCTATGTTTATTTTATCTGCTATGTTATCTGATGATCTTGCAATAAAGTTAAGTGAGTTGTTATTTTTATTTATTATAAAACATATACCATTATTTAACTTAGTTATTAGATTTGAAGTAAGTTGTTTTAATGCATTAACGTTTTCACCTTCAAACTCAAGTATTAAAACATCACCATATCTGCCTTCTTTTTTCTTAACTAAATATTCATCATTTTTAGATAAAAGTAATTTACCTTGTTCTTCATCATACTTCTTTTCTAAGTCAGCAATTTGTTTTCTTAATGTTTCAACTTCTTTTTTATTTTCTAATATATCTTTATAACATAATGGAGCTTCATTTGATATATTGATATTTAATTCTAATTTTATACCTTTTTCTAAAGCATCTTTTACTAACTTCTTAGCCTTTGCTAATAATTTAATCATCTCATCATTGTAAGGTTTAATAATAGTAAATATCTCAGTTTTTAAATTAGTATCACAAACAGCTTCTATTCTATATATATTAAGTCCTTTTGACTCAATAGATTTAATAGCAAACTTTCTAATGTTACCAGTATTAGATACATGTGTACCACCACATAATTCTATAGAAGGTCCAAATTTAACAACACGTACTTTATCCCCATACTTTTCTCCAAATAATGCCATAGCACCCATTTCTTTAGCTTCTTCTATACTCATTTCTTTAATAATTGCTGGATAACATGCATTAATGTATTCATTTACCTTATTTTCAACTTCAATAACTTTATCATCTGTTATTTTATCTGAATAGTTAAAGTCAAATCTTAATGTTTCATTATCAACATAACTACCTTTTTGATTTACTTCTTCTCCCAAAATATCTTTTAATGCTCTTTGTAACAAATGAGTTGCAGTATGGTTTTGACATGTAGTAAATCTTTTTTCCTTATCTACTGTTGCTGTTACTAAATCACCTTTATTAATACTTCCACTAATTAATCTTATATATAAAGCATTTTGCTTATTAGGCGTTTTTTCAGTTTTTAACACTTCTGCTTTTAATCCATCAGCACTTGTTAAATATCCTGTATCTCCTAGCTGTCCACCCATTGTTGCATAAAATGGTGTTTCATCAAGTATAACTATACCACCTGAATATATTTCACCTTCATTACCATTTTCATCAGCAACAAATATAACTTTAGAATTAGTCTCTAAAGTATCATAAACAAACTTACTTTCTTCTTTAAAGTTAGCTATATCTCCTAATACTTTTAATTCATCTATTTTCTTTACGTTTTGTCTTGCTAAGTTCTTTTGCTTTTCCATATACGTATCAAATTCTTCTTTTGATGCATCTATGTTCTTTTCTTTTAATAT
Source organism: Mycoplasmatota bacterium (assembly GCA_022768045.1). Taxonomy (GTDB): domain Bacteria; phylum Bacillota_I; class Bacilli_A; order RF39; family UBA660; genus Aphodocola. The sequence continues at coordinate 11,790 of JALEND010000037.1, forward strand.
TTCATATGTAAGTTCAAAAGGAAAACCATAAGTATCATATAATTTAAAACATAATGAAGAATCTAACTTTCTTTTCTTATCAAAGTTACTTTTTTCTATCATTTTTTCTAGTTCTTTTAAACCTTTTGATAATGTTTTTAAGAAGTTATTTGTCTCTTTAGTAATTTCATTTAATATAAATTCTTCAGAGTTTAATAAATTAGGATAACTTTCATCATAAATATTTTCAATAAAATACTTAGAAATACTTACCATGATAGATGGATCTAAATTAAGTTTTTTAATATGTCTAATTGCTCTTCTAATAAGTCTTCTTAAGATGTATCCTGCACCAACATTTGATGGTACAAGATGTTTTTCATCTCCTAAAAGCATAGTAGATGTTCTAGTATGATCAAGAATTATTCTAATAGATCTATCTATATCTTCATTATCTCCATATTTAACGCCTAGTTTTTCTTCAATTATATTCATAGAACCAGCATATAAATCAGTTTTATAAATATCTCCATCATCAGTGTTTAAAAACGCAAGTATTCTTTCAAATCCCCATCCAGTATCAACGTTTTTATTTTTTAATGGTATATATTTATCTTTATCTACTTTTTCATATTGCATAAATACATCATTACCAATTTCAATAAAATGACCACAGTCACATGAAGGATTACATTTTTTAGAACAAGCTGGTATATCAGTTATATAAAAATACTCACTATCAGGGCCACAAGGACCAGACTCTATTTCCCACCAGTTTTCACTTTTTGGTAAGAAGTAAATATTTTCTTTTTTAAAACCAACCTTTTCTTTTATAATAGCTGCTTCTTCATCTTTAGGAGCGTTTTTATCTCCTTCAAAACACGTTGTAGCAAGTCTTTCTCTAGGTATTTCTAAAACCTTTGTAAATAAGTCATAACTCCATTTACATCTTTCTTCTTTAAAATAATCTCCAAGACTCCAACTACCCATCATTTCAAAAAAAGTTGCATGTGATTTATCTCCAACAGACTCTATATCATTAGTTCTAACGCATCCTTGAACATTACATAATCTTTTTCCTTCAGGATGAGCCTTTCCTAAAAGATATGGCATTAAAGGTTGCATACCAGCTACGTTAAATAATACTCCTGTTGTACCATCACCAACTAGTGATACTGCACCTATGTTTTTATGTCCACGTTCTTCATAGAACTTTATCCATTCATTCCTAAGTTCCTTACTATTTAGTTTTCTCATTTTTAATCACCTCATCAACTATTTTTCTTATCTTATTACTTAAATCTTCTAATGAGCCATCATTTACTATTTTATACTCATAATTATCATAATTATCTAATCCTACTTCTGTTCTATGTTTTAACTCTTTAGCATTTAAATGATTATCATAATTAGGTCTTACTATGTTAATTCTATACACATTATCAAAAGCATTATAAATACCATCTAACTCTTCTGGTAATCTACCATCAGATATTGTTATAGCATCAAAGTAATAAGAATAAACTTCTATATCTCCAATTAATCTTTTTATAAAAAACTCATTATCTATCTTTTCTCTTATTATACTAGTTCCAAGCTCTTGAAGAAGAGTTCTAGGTTTAGTATCTTCACTACCATCCCATCCAGATATTTTACTAGCATACATTTTTATATAAGAACTAATTTGTAAGTTAACTACCTTAAGTCCTTTAAGCATAATTTGATTATCAATTATCTCTGCTGTTGTATCCTTACCTGAGTTTGCCTTTCCAGATATAACAAATATTTTAGGGTTTCTTTTTTTAAATTCCATTTTAATCCTCCTATAAAAAGAGGTACCAAAACTATCCGCTAGGAACGAATAGCCGTGGTACCATCCTAATTTATTCTTAATTTAGTATAACGGCTTTTACCCCGGTAGCTATTAACTACATTCAGAAAAGAGCTTCGAATAATATGTCTTATCTACTTCCACCAACCATAGACTCTCTTTAAAAGACATCACTATCTACTAATTTTTCATCATCAATTTAACTTAAATATATTATATCAAATTTAATTTAATTTTACAAACCATAATTTTATACTTTACTATTTTTTAAAACTCTACTATATTTATTATTAATTCTTTTTTCTATAGAATTATTTTCATCAACATACTTTTTAACACTTCTATTTAAAAGTTTCTTTGACGCTTCTCTATTTAATTTACTTAAGATTTCTAATTTTTTATATAACTTTTGTACTTTTAAATACTCTTCAAATGGATACATTTTCTTAACTGCTTTATTGTCTATACCAAAGTTTGCTTCAAAAACTTTTTGACAATAAAACAATATGCTATAACTATTTATATTTACTATAATTTCTCTACTTTTTAAATACCTATATCTTGCATAACTTAAAGTTACACTTTGCATTAAAAGTTTAGTATCTTCTAAAACTATGTTTTCTAAGTTTATACTTTTATAAAAGTTTATCTTTCTTTTTATGTTGTCTATACTGTAGCCAAATAAAGCAGGCAGTTGTTTAGTCATTTTTATTACATCTTCTTTAGTATAACCAAGGCTCATCATATCTTCTATTTTTTATTTTATACTCTTTATACTATAACTATATAAAGCAGGTGAATTTTTAGCCATTTTTATTACATCTTCTTTAGTATAGCCAAGGTGCATCATATCTTCTATTTTTTGCTTTATATTTTCTATACCTTGACTATATAAAGAAGGTTGCTTTTTAGTCATCTCTATTACTTCTTTTTTTGTATAGCCAAGGTGCATCATATCTTCTATTTTTTGTTTTATAGCTTCTGTACTAAAATTATATAAAGATGGCAAGATTTTAGTCATCTTTATTATTTCATTTTTTGTATAATATTTCTTTAAGTAATTATATATATTTAATATATTTTTAAATAATGTTTCATCTTTATGGGAATGTAATAAAGATGAGTTTACAATTTCTTGTGCTTTTTTATTGGTATATCCAAGTGATAATAATAATTGATAAGATTCTTCCTTCATAAAAAACATTCTCCCTTTTTAAGTTGTTATTTATACTATCATAAACAAATTAAAAAGACAATTATTAGTTATTGCCTTTTTTAATAGAAATAATAAATTTATAAAATAATACGCCTAAAAATGATGATGCACTATCTAATAATATATCTAACAGTTCACAAGACCTTCCTGGTACAAAGTACTGATGCAATTCATCTGTTAATGCATAAAGTACGCATAATATAACAGCTAGAAGATAACGTCTTTTAATATTAAACTCACTAATGAAACTAATAACTAATATACCTAGTATTAAATAAACACTAAAGTGAGCCATCTTTCTAACAAATTTAGAATACTTATTAGAAAGTATTACTTTTTCCTTATTAGATACTTTATTTCCAGTTATATAAGAAGTTACCTTATAAATTAGTCCATTACTTAAATTACTAGATGATGTTCCTTTTTGACTAGAAAAACAAAATATCATAGTAATCCATAATATAATTAAAATAAGTTTAATTGCCTTTTTCACTTAAAATCACCTTGTATAATTATATCATGTTTAATTACACATTAAAATTATAAATAAACTTAATTATCATAGGTACAGTTATAACTTCAAATCTATTATTTATTAAATAATCTAGTAGTTTTACCTTTGATTTCTTATCTTTTACTTTATTCATAATAATACCAATCTCATAATACTTAAAATTTTTCTTGTCTAATTCTTTTAATATTGATAGCTCTAGCCTTGTCATAATAACTCCTCCTATTATGACAATATGATAACATACATTTGTTCGTTTATCAATGTTTTTTTATTAAAAATAATATTTAATAATTTTCTTTACGTTAACCATTTATTTTCTAATTATTCACCTAACATTAATCTTACAATACTTGTTTCTTCTATCTTTTCTCCTGCTTCTGGGGATTGTGATATTACCTTACTTCCACTTCCACTATATATAACATTAAAATGGCTTAACTTTTTAGTAGCGTCCTTAACATTCATTCCAACAACATTTTCTACTTTATACACTTTTTTATCGTCCCAGTCATACTTCATCTCTGTTTTAGTATCTTGTTTTTTTATGTTTAATGCATCTATAGAATCTGTCAAAATACTTTTTGCAATAGGTGCAGATACAACGCCTCCATATTGGACAACTTTTTTAGGGTTATTAATTGCAACATATACAACTATTTTAGGATCATTAGCAGGCATAAAACCTATAAAAGATAAAATATAATTACCTACCATGTATTTTCCGTCTTTTACCTTTTGTGCAGTACCAGTTTTACCACCAACTCTATATCCTTCTATGTAAGCATTTCTACCACTACCATTTGTAACAACTGACTCTAAAGCTCTTCTAACTTTTTTAGAGGTACTTTTACTAATTACTTTTCTTTTAACAGTTTTTTTATTTTCTTTTATAACAGAATTAGTTTCAGGATCATTTAAACTTTTAACTATGTATGGTTTATAAAGAATGCCTCCATTAATAGCGGCTGATACAGCAGTTATTTGTTGTATAGGTGTTACTGAAACTCCTTGACCAAATGCAGTTGTTGCAAGTTCTACTGGACCTACCTTATTTAAATTAAATAAGATACCATTTGCTTCTCCATTTAAGTCTATACCAGTTTTTGAACCAAAACCAAAGTTTTTAATATATGAAAATAATTTTTCCTTACCAAGTCTATTACCAAGTTCAACAAATCCTGGGTTACAAGAGTTTTCTACTACCTGTAAAAAAGTTTGAGCTCCATGGCCACCCCTCTTCCAACATCTTATCTTAGCAGTTGCTACCCTAACACTACCAGAATCATAAAAT
>JALEND010000042.1 GCA_022768045.1 Mycoplasmatota bacterium
ACCAAATGAAAAAAATTAAGATATTATTAGTAACAATAATCATTTTTATATCAACCGGTTGTTACAATTATAGGGAACTTACCAAACTTGCGATTACAAGTGCGATTGGTATCAATAAAACAGAAGATGGTTATGAATTAATTATACAAGTTATTAATACCCAAAAGACAGGATCTGACGCTAATGCATCAAGTGATACACCCAAATTTATTGTATATAAAAAGAAAGGAAGAACTATTCAAGAAGCACTTCGAAATATTATTTTAGAGTCACCAAGAAGACTTTATGTCAATCATATGGCACTACTTGTGATTAGTGAAGAAGTAGCAAAAGATGATATGGATAATATTATTGATTTATTTTCAAGAGATTCTGAATTTAGAAAACAGTTCCTCGTATTAATGAGTAAAGAAGAGGATACTTCAGATGTACTTTCTATACTGACTGCCCTTGAAACATTAAACGCTAAAAACATTAAAGATAGTTTATATACAGATAAAAGATATCTTGGTATTTCGAACATCGTTAACTTTGAAGATTTACTAGATAGTTATATAAATGAACGTATAGATATAGCGCTACCTTCTATCACATTACAAGGTAGTGAGAAAAAAGGAGAAAACGATGATAATATTAAATCATCTGATCCTAGTGCTAGAGTTATCCTTAGTGGACTTTCCGTTTTTAAAGATAACAAACTAGTTGGATATTTAGATATAAATGATAGTATAAATGTATCATATCTAAATAATACAATTGATGATACTATATATACATATAAATGTAATAATAAATATACATCTATTGAAATTGTTAAAAGTAAAACGGGTATAGATATAAATAAAGATGATAATGAAATAAAATTTGTTATAAAAAGTAAGGCCAATATTAACGAAATGAATTGTGATGTTAATATTCAAAATGAAAAAGAATTACAAGAACTTGAAACTAAAATAGAAAAAGATATGGAAAAAGAATTCTATAAAACAATAGATAAACTGGTTAATGAATATGAATCTGATATTTGTGGCTTTAAAGAAATGATATATAAATCGTATCCTAAGTACTATAAAGAATTAGAAAAAAAATATGGAGATGATTTACTTAAGAATATAAATTATAAAGTAGATATTAAATTAGAGTTAGTTGCCAAAGGAAATATATTAAAGGAGATTGCTAATGAATAAAGAAAAGTTAAATTGTTTACAATTATTTTCCATATTATTTTTTATTATGTCTGCACCTCTTACAGGTATGAGTTTAATTGGTATCTTTAAAAAAGCAGCTGTTGATGCATATTTTTGTCCTTTAGTAGCAGCTATATTAGGTATTCCACTTATATTTATCTTTATTTTTCTATCTAATTATAAACCTGATCTTACTTTAGGAGAAAAAATAATTAGTATTTTTGGTAAAAAAGTAGGTGCTGTCATTAATTATATTTTTATTTTGTTCATTCTACTTTTTTCAGTAACTCTTTTATTTAATTTATCTGACTTTATCGTTTCACAGTTTTTACCTGAAACACCAAAATATATGGTTGCTCTTTTATTTGCATCTATTATAATCTATATTAATACCAAAGGTATTGAAACAATGAGTAGAGTTAGTTTAATATTATTTGCTATTACATTTATCTTTTTTATGGTAACAATTTTAGGATTATTTCCTAGTCTTAAAATTGATAATTTTAAACCCTTTTTAGAGTATGGGCTTAAAAATCCTTTTAGTGGAGCACTATATATATTATTCTTAAATTATTTTCCTATTTTTACTTTACTTACTGTTCCTAAAAATCAAATCACTGACAAAAAGAATTATAATAAATGGTTTATTGGTACATATATTTTTTCTACTATTTTCATGTTTGGCATAATTTTTATAACATTAGGTAACCTTGGTATAAATTTATCACAATTATATCAATATCCTGAATATATTGTACTTAAAAGAATAAATCTATTTGACTTTTTAGACCGTATAGAAAACTTATTATCCATTCAAAGAATACTTAAAATATATATATCTTTATCTTTCTTTACATACTTTATATCAAATACAATCAAACCACATAATAAAAATAAAGTACTACCATTTTTCATTTTAATTCCTATGATTTTAATTCCTCAAATACAATATAGAAATAATACACAGTTCAATAATTTTGTCTTAAAATATGTACCAATTTATAGATTAGTCTTTATTGGTATCATCATTATGATTTTTATTGGAGCATTATTTAAATATAAAAAAGAAAAAAATAAGTATTGAATGAAATAAAGTATTAAACTTTAATTTCTACATACTTATTTTTTTAAAAGTGTATATACAAGAACTATACCTATTACAATAACAGCAACAATCGATACAATTAAGAATATTCTAAGTAAAACCTTATTCGTTTTACTTTCTTTTTTTATTTCTAACCCCTCTAAATCATCAGTTAAATTTAGACTTTTAGTATAAAATGACTTATCCATATCTTTATCATCATCTATTTCTTCTTTTGGTTTTTGAATTTCTTCTTTAAGGATATTTCTAATCGCATCAGAACTTTCAATTATGGTATTATTATTAGATTTTAAGTCATCAAGCAAATCTAAAGATAATTCTTTATCACC
>JALEND010000072.1 GCA_022768045.1 Mycoplasmatota bacterium
TGAAAAAGTGCAGACACTGTCTGCACAATTATCTTGGTCGCATTATTGTGAATTACTATCTTTTGAGAATACTGATAAAATTAATTATTACATAGAATTAGTTAAAAATAATAATTTATCAGTTAGGCAGTTAAGAGAAAAAATAAAATCTAATGAATATGAAAGACTTCCGGAATCTACTAAAAATAAATCAGTAGAACAAAAAGAATCCGATATAGTTGATTTTATCAAGAATCTAATTTTGATTAAAAATAGCAATAAGTATGATATATTTTCAGAAAAAGTATTATAAAAATTAATTTTGGAATATATTTAAAACTTTTTAGAAGAATTAGGAATAGGTTTTACTTTTATAAAAAGTGAATATCCAATTAAACTAGGTAATAGATACAACTATATTGATTTATTACTTTATAATATTAAATATAGGTGTTATGTAGTCATAGAATTAAAGATAACAGAACTTAAAAAAGAGCATACTGGACAAATTATGACTTATATGAATTATATAGATAAGAATATAAAAACTATTGAAGAAAATAATACAGTAGGAATTATTATTTGTAAACAAGATAATAAATATGTAATTAAATATTGCTCTGATGAGAGAATAATTGCTAGAGAATATGAACTAGTGTAATAGATAAAATAGTTATTGTATAATTTTAAAGTAGGAAGTGTTATAATATACCAATAAAAGTAGAAGTAGTATGGTTAAAGATTTATGTTTTGAAGTAATAGAAAAATGTTTAAATAACTGTAAATTTTGTTCTTCTAATTCTAATTGCAATAAAAATAATATAATAAAGTTTGAAGATTTTAAAAGAACAATTGATTATTTTATGGAAAATGGTGGTATTTATGAATTATCCTTATCAGGCGGAGAACCATTTTTACATCCTGATATAATTAAAATGGTTAGGTATGCAAAATCATTTGGTATAAGAACAGTTATCTTCACAAGTGGTGTTGTTTTTGGAAGAAAGTTAGATGAAAGTTTAAAAAATCAGCTACTAAGTGAAATGAATGACAGATTAAGAAAAATAGATGCTTATGAAGAAGAAAACGAATATTTAAAGGCAAAAGTGAAAAAATATTATATGGGACTTATTGAAGAAAAAAATTATCAATCCATAGATAGAAAAACGTTACATGAACTTAAAAAAATAGGACTTGATAAAATTGTTTTTGATATGCAAGCTTATCAAGATGAAACTGATTGCTCTATCATGGGAAGAAATGAACAGGCAAGAACATCACTATTAAAGTCTTTAATTGATGCTAAGTTTGAAGAAATAGATATTGATGTACATTTTGTTCCAATGAAACCTAATTACAAAGAAATAACTGACATATTAGAATTATTAGAAATAGCTGGTGTAAAAAACATAAGTCTATTAAATTTTTTACCACAGGGTAGAGGCAGAATAAATGTTAAGGAGTTATTATTAACAGAAAGTGAAAAAAATGATTTCTTTAATATTTTAGAAAATAGTAAAAATATTTTTAGTGGTAATATAAGAATCGGTATTCCGCTAAAAGAAGATGATGTACATAAATGTAATGCAGGTTTAGAAAAATTAGATATAAAATTTGATGGAAGCGTTCTTCCTTGCCCAGCTTTTAAAGAAATTACCAAAGAAGAGTGTGAAAGATTTAATATAAAAATTCCTAATATATATAAAAACTTAGAAGATGTGGTAATAAAAGAAAATGGAACAAGAGTAAAACCTTTGTGTAAACAAATATATAATTCAAGAAAAAATAAACATCATAATTAAAAAATATATTATAAATTATTTTTATTTGTACATAATAATACTGGAATTGATAATTCCCTAACAAGCAAATGATATAAATAATAAAAGTAAAATATTAAATTACCTTTATTACTTTTAATACAAATAAATTTGTATTAAAAAATGGTTCACAAATTAAATTGTAAACCATATATTATTGTAGAACGCTATAGCATGCAAAAGCGTTTTTAAATAGATTTGGAGAAACAAAAAAAGAAGTTACTATTGTTTCTCCTTTTTTTTATTTATTTAAACACATTCCATGGTTTTATTCCTCCTTCTTAAAACTTTCTATATAATCCAATTGCTTTTCCTAATATAGTACAATTAGGAAGTATTATTGGTGCCATTGTATCATTTTCAGGTTGTAATCTTATATGAGTAGCTTCTTTATAAAATGTTTTTAATGTAACTTCATTATCCATTGTCATTGCAACAACAATATCACCATTTCTAGCTACTTTTTGCCTTTGAACTATTACTATATCACCATCAAAAATACCAGCGTTAATCATACTTTCACCGCTAACTCTTAATGTAAATACTTCTTCTTTCTTTGGTATTAAATAGCTAGGAAGAGGAAAATACTCATTTGGAGTTTCAATAGCTTCAATAGGTGTTCCAGCAGTAATTTTACCAAGTAATGGAACTTGTGAAACATCTTCATTTAAATACTCATTATTACCAACTATTTCAAGAGATCTATACTTTGAATTAGTTTTCTTTATATATCCTTTAGATTCAAGTGCTGTTATGTGAGATTGTATAGTAGCAGGTGAGTTAAGCCCAAGAGCTTTTCCTATTTCTCTAACAGCAGGAGGATAACCATGCATTGCAATATAACTTTTTATATAATCTAATACATCCTTTTGTCTATTAGTTAATTTTTCCATATAATATTTCTCCTTTTTATCACATTTTAATAATAACATAATTACTTTACATTGTCAAACATTTGTTCACTAATTTTTCAAAAACCAATTGACACATACGTTTGTTCGTGTTAATATTAAAGCACAAAAGGAGTGATATTATGAAAAAAGACGAAGGTTATGGAAAGGTTATTTTATTATATTTATTCATTACTATTTTTGGAATATTTTGGACAGTCGGATTATCAACACCTAATGATAGTAATGAAAGAGTATATAATGAGACAGATAAAAAAGTAGTTATTAACTATTGATATGGTTGATAAATACTTTTTTTTGAATTATAATAAGTTTAAGAGTAGAGGTGGCATAAGTTATGAATGATACTAAAACAATAAACGCAATAAAAGCATTATCCATTGCAGAAATTTCAAAAGCAAAAAGTGGACATCCTGGTATAGCACTTGGCGCAGCAACTATTTTATATACACTATATAATAACCATATGAAGATTGATGTTACAGATGAAAAGTGGATAAATAGAGATAGATTTGTTTTATCATGTGGACATGCTTCAGCACTTTTATACGCTGTTTTATATATGTCTGGATATGATTTATCAATTAAAGATTTAAAAAATTTTAGACAAATAGATTCTATAACACCTGGTCATCCAGAGTATGGTAAAACACCTGGAGTAGAATGTACTACTGGGCCGTTAGGTCAAGGCTTTGCAACAGCGGTGGGTATGGCTGCAGCTGAAAAGTATTTAAAGAAAAAGTTTAATGGTCTTTTAAATTACCATGTCTATACATTATGTAGTGATGGAGATTTAATGGAAGGTATATCATATGAAGCTGCATCGTTAGCAGGGCACCTAAAACTTGATAACTTGATTGTTTTATATGATTCAAATGATGTTACCTTAGATAATAAATTAGATGTATCTTATAGTGAGGATATATCAAAAAGGTTTGAAGCTATGGGATGGAATACAGACTTTGTTGCAGATGGTAATAACTCTGTATTAATAGATGATGCAATAGCTAGGGCAAAGTTAAATGTTGATAAACCTACTATTATTGAAATAAAGACAAAAATTGGAAAAGATTCTTTGTTAGAAGGAACAAGTAAAGTTCATGGAGGACCATTAACTAAAGAAGATATAAGACAGTTAAAAGATAAACTTGGCCTTGATACTGATTTATTTTCAAATATAAGAGATTTAAGAAAAGAAATGTCTAATCATATAAGAGTTAGAAATTTACATGATAAAAAAGTATGGAATACTAAGTATGAGCTATTTAATAAATCTTGTTCTTTAGAAACTAGAAGGTTTTTAGATTCTCTTTTAGTTGATAAGAAGTATGATGTTACAAAATTATTTAGTGATTACTTCTTCGAAGATGGAGAACTTAGAAAAATAAATGGTAAGATAATGAACGTAATTGCAAATACTTATCCAGCGTTTCTAGGTGGATCAGCGGATGTATCTTCAAGTACAAAAACTTACCTAAAGGACTTTGATAATTTTTCTAGAGAAAATTATGGTGGTAAGAACTTTAATTTTGGTGTTAGAGAACATGCTATGGGAGCTTTTATAAATGGCTTTGCTTTATCTGGTTTAAGACCTTTTGCATCAACTTTTTTAGCATTTGCAGATTATATGAAACCTGCTATTAGAATGGCTAGTATAATGAATATACCTTCGGTATTTATATTTACACATGATTCTATTATGATAGGAGAAGATGGACCTACTCATCAAGCAGTAGAACAACTTGCAATGTTAAGAAGCATACCTAATCATTATGTTTATAGACCTTGTGATGCAAATGAAATAATAGGTTCATGGCAATCAATATTAAATAATGATAAACCATCTTCTATTGTTTTAGCAAGAAACGCATGCAAAAAATTAGAAACTACAGATAAGTTAAGTGTAAAAAAAGGTGCATATATAGTTAGAAAAGAGAAGAAGAAACTATTTGGAATCATAATAGCAACAGGTTCAGAGGTATCACTTGCAATAGATATAGCAGAAAAATTAGCTAAAAAGAAAATGGAAATAAGAGTTGTTTCAATGCCTTGTATGGATTTATTTGAAGAGCAACCAAAATCATATCAAGAGGAAATATTACCAATTGGTTATAAAACATTTGTAATAGAGCGAGCATCTAAGTTTGGATGGCATAAATATGTATATAATGATAAGTATATAATGGGTGTTAGTGAATTTGGATATTCTGGTAAGAGTGAAGATGTTCTTAAGAAAATGAAACTAGATGATGATACAATTACAAAGAAAATAGAAAAGCTACTTAAATAGTAGTTTTTATTATGTGAAAATTATTATTCGACACTTTTCTTAATACTAATATATTATCATTTAAGAGAGGTGTTTTATTATGAGAGTATATTATATGTTTAAAATTAATGATTCTTTTACTGGACTATATAAAAATAAAACTTTTTACTTATATAAAATGTTTGAACAGATATCTAAATCTTCTAAAAGTGATTTTATTATTTCTTATAGATTATTTTCACAAATGGCATCTACATTTAATAAATCTAACGTAAATGGTGTATTATATAAAAGTTATTTTAATAATTCTTGTTATGATAAAATTTTAAACAAACATATTTATGATGATGGTGTAGAAAAGACTAAGTTAATGGTTTATAATACTTATATAAAAATAAAAACCAATAAGAATATAACGTGTTTTTTTAAGAATTTAGCTTATTTAGATAATGTATTTGTGTGTGATTTTAAGAATAAAGATTATTTTTGGCTTAATAAAGTGGCGTATAGGACTTGTGTAAAATAAATTATTTTAGTAAAATTATATTGTGAAAGGAAGATTAAAATGATAGCAAATATAATTTGGTGTTTAGTAGGTCTTGCAGTAGGCTTAGTTTTAGGATTCTTTGGAGCAAGATTATTTATGAAAAAGTATTTAAAGAAAAACCCACCAATAAATGAAAAAATGATTAAGATAATGATGCAACAGATGGGTAGAACTCCAAGTCAAAAACAAGTAAATCAAATGATGAAGGCAATGAATAAAGTACAATAATTGTCTTCTTTTTTTTGTAACTATATTATCGTTTTTAAATTTAGGTAGAAGGTTTAATATGACTAGAATATTAGTCTTGTTATTTCCATTCATTACCATTCCTATTATGGCATTTGATAAAAAGTATCAATTAAGAAGGGATGATGAAGTATAAAAATAGTTAAGTAAATATATAGTTGCGTAAAAAAAGTGTAAAGAATTTTGCACTTTTTTTGATTCTTATGTTATAATGCTTTATAGATTAAAGAAAATAAGGAGATGATTTTTTTATGGCAAAATATGATGAATCATCAATTAAGATATTAGAAGGTCTTGAAGCAGTAAGAAAAAGACCTGGTATGTATATAGGTTCTACTGATAAAAGAGGACTTCACCATTTAGTATGGGAAATAGTTGATAATGGTATTGATGAAGCAATAAATGGATATGGTAATCATTTAAAAGTAATTATACATAATGATGGTTCTGTATCTGTATCAGATGAAGGTCGTGGTGTTCCAGTAGGTAAGCATGCATCAGGGGCTTCTACTCCAGAAGTTATTTACACAGTACTTCATGCTGGTGGAAAATTCCAAGAAGGTGGATATAAAGTATCTGGAGGACTTCACGGTGTTGGTGCATCAGTTGTTAACGCTTTATCTAAGTGGATGAAGGTAGTTATATGTCGTGATGGTGGAAAGTATGAAATATCATTTAAGAATGGTGGACATTTAGATTCACCTTTAAAAAAGGTTGGAACAACAAATAAAACTGGTACAACAGTTAGGTTTATGCCAGATGATAGTATATTTAGTTCAACAACTTTTTCATTTACCACAATTTGTGAAAGAATGCAAGAATCTGCTTTTTTAATAAAAGGTCTTATGATAGATGTAATAGATGAAGAAGATGAAAAAGAAGCTCACTTTCACTATGAAAAAGGTTTAGAAGAATTTGTTTCATACTTAAATGAAGGTAAAAAAACACTTCATAATGTTGTTGGCTTTGATGGTGTTAAAAATAAAATTGAGGTAGAGTGTGCATTACAATATACTGATTCATATAGTGAAAACGTTGTATCATTTGTTAATAATGTTAAAACAAGTGATGGTGGTTCACATGAAGTTGGTTTAAAAAGTGCATTAACTAAGGTGTTTAATGATTATGCTAAGACAAATGGATACTTAAAGGCTAAAGATAAAAACTTTGAGGGTACGGATGTAAGAGAAGGTATAACAGTTGTCTTATCTTTAAAAATACCAGAAGATTTACTTCAGTTTGAAGGTCAAACTAAGGGTAAACTTGGAACACCACTTGCAAAAAGTGTGGTAGAACAAATTGTGTATGAAAAGATGCAGTATTTCTTAGAAGAAAACAAGGCAGTTGCAACTGATATAATTAATAAAGCATTAAAAGGTAAAGCTGCAAGGGAAGCTGCTAGAAAAGCAAGAGAAGAAGCAAGAAAAGGTAAAAGTAAAAACTCTAAAGAGAAAAATTTATCTGATAAGCTTGCTCCAGCTACTAAGAAGAATAATAAGAAAAATGAATTATTCATAGTAGAGGGAGATTCAGCAGGAGGTAGTGCAAAAACTGGTAGGGAAAGAAGTTATCAAGCAATACTACCACTTCGTGGTAAGGTTTTAAATACTGAAAGATGCTCTATGGAAGAAGCTTATAAGAACGCTGAAATAAATACTTTGATATATACAATAGGTGCAGGAGTTGGTTCTGATTTTAATATAGAAGATTGTAATTATGATAAAATAATAATTATGACGGATGCTGATGATGATGGTTGTCACATACAAGTACTTTTAGTTACATTCTTTTATAGATATATGAAACCTCTTATTGAAGCTGGAAAGGTATATATTGCAAACCCACCACTTTATAAAATATCATTTAATAAAAAAGAAGAGGTTTATGCTTATTCTGATGAAGAATTAAAAGAATTTACTAAAAATCGTAAGATAGAAGATTTACAAAGATATAAAGGTTTAGGTGAGATGGATGCTAATCAACTTTGGGAAACAACAATGGATCCTGAAAAGAGAAGTTTAATACAAGTTAAGATAACTGATGTTGCTTTAGCTGAAAAAAGAGTATCAATTCTTATGGGTGATAAAGTTGAACCTAGAAAAGAATGGATTGAAGAAAATGTAGATTTTACTTTAGAAGATAATTATGAAATGTTAAGGTAAGGAGGTCAAAATATGAGTGAATTATTAAAAAGAATTGAAGAATATTCGTTAGAAGAAATAATGGGCGAACGTTTTGGAAGATATTGTAAAACAATTATTTTAGACCGTGCTTTACCTGATGTTCGTGATGGATTAAAACCAGTTCAAAGAAGAATATTATATGGTATGTATAAATCAGGTAATACCTATGATAAAAAGTATCGTAAAAGTGCTAAGGCAGTTGGAGAGATAATGGGTAATTACCATCCACATGGTGATTCATCTATATATGAAGCAATGGTTAGAATGAGTCAAGAATGGAAAATGATGACTCCTTATAT
>JALEND010000047.1 GCA_022768045.1 Mycoplasmatota bacterium
AAATTAGTATCAAAAAAGTTGTAAATAATTATTAAACCATACACACCAAAAGGAATCGTCAAAATTAATAATAAATTAATATTAAAAAGGTTAAATATTAATAAACTAACTAAAAATAATCCATTTATTAAATCATATACATTTTGAATTCTTTTTCCATTAGGTTTATAATTTTTTATTTTAATTAATATATTATTTATAAATTCCTCTTTATTTTTATATACCATGAGCATCAAATAATTTAACGTAAGCTCTTTTCTAGTTTTTTCTAACTCTTCTTTTTCCCTAATATCAATTTCATATTCATCAAAATCTCTTTTTATATTTGAAATTGTATTTTTAGTTGCAAGCATAAGTTCATTTTCATGTAACTTTTTTACTTCTTTAAATTCTTCAGGACATAAATACTTACTATAACCATCAGTTAATATATTAATTTTTTTAGTATAACCATATATGTTTTTAGGATGATTATTTATAAACTCATCACATTTTTTTAAAGCCATATCATAATCTTTATTATCTAAAAATTTATCTATCTCTGACTTTATACTTTTTGATGACTTTTTATTATTTTTCTTAGATTGTTTTGACATATTATCCTCTAAAACTTAATCTTATCAGATATGTATTTAGCTACTTCATCAATAGGTAATGTAATTTGTTGCATTGAATCTCTATCTCTTATTGTAACAGTATTATCATTAATTGTATTATCATCAATAGTAATACACCATGGAGTTCCAATAACATCTTGTCTTCTATATCTTTTACCAATTGATCCTGTATCATCATAAGTACAAGTAAATTCTTTAGATAATATTTTAAATACTTCTTCTGCTTTATCTTTATGATATTTCTTAACTAAAGGTAATACAGCAACCTTATATGGTGCTATTACAGGATTAAAACGCATTACTATTCTAGTATCATTTTCTAGTTTTTCTTCATCATAAGCTTCACATAAAAGTGCTAATGTAAGTCTACCAACTCCAATAGAATATTCTATTACTGTTGGAATGTATTTTTCATTAGTCTCAGGATCTTGATACTCCATCTTTTTACCACTAAACTCACTATGTCTTGATAAATCCCAAGTACCTCTATGATGAATTCCATTTAACTCTTCCCAACCTATTGGAAATTTATACTGAATATCACAAGCAGCTTTAGCGTAGTGAGCTAACTTATCATGATCATGATATCTTAATTTTTCTTTGTCTAGACCTAAATCAAGTATAAAATCCATTGCTCTTTTTTTATAATCTTCATAAAATTCCATAGAATCTTTATCATGACAGAATTTTTGTAACTCCATTTGTTCAAATTCAATTGTTCTAAATAAGAAATTACCAGGAGTTATTTCATTTCTAAAACTCTTACCTATTTGTGCTATTGCAAAAGGAATCTTTGCACGTGATGTTCTTTGTACATTTAAGAAGTTAACATACTCTCCTTGACAAGTTTCTGGTCTTAAGTAAACTGTATCAGCATCATTTTCCAAAGTACCTCTTGATGTTTTAAACATAGGATTAAACTTTCTAATTTTAGTCCAATCAAATCCACCACAATTAGGACAAGTAATATGGTTATCATCTATGTATTTTTCTAGTTCTTCATTACTCATAGCTTCTGCTGCAACTTCTCCATTTGAATACTCTTCTATTAAATTGTCAGCTCTAAATCTTTGTTTACATTTTTTACAATCCATCTTAGGATCACCAAATGATTCAACATGTCCTGATGCTTCCCATACTCTAGGATTCATAAGAATACCAGCATCTACTCCATATGTTCTAAAATCTTCATTAACGAATCTTTTCCACCAAGCATGTTTTACATTATTTATAAGTTCTACTCCAAGAGGTCCAAAATCCCAAGTGTTTGCAAAACCTCCATAAATTTCACTTCCTTGATATACAAATCCATATTGTTTGCATAAATTAACAATATCTTCCATCAATACTTTTTCTTTCATTTTAAACTTCCTTTCTTTAATACACATCTATCTATTTTATTATTATGATGCAAAGTATAATCTTTAATAAAATGTAATATATCATTTAAATATTTATTATCATCATATTTACCATTATTTAAATTATGAATAGAAATTTTCATATTATTACAGCTAATTATAATTTTATTACTATAATCAAATTCATCTAAGTTATACCCTACTTTTCTATCAAGTTCATCTAATATGCGCTTTAAAAAATTAATGGTAACTAAAGGATTTTCCTTGTCATGATTAACTGTAATACTATTTTTATTTTTGTCATAAAAGTATGAATAATTATCTGATTTATATATATTAATTTTTAAATCATCAGCATTTAAACTATTAACAAATAATTCTTCTTTTTCACAAAAATTTAATAAACAACTAAGCATAATATTATCTGTAATATTTTTTAGTAATTTACTTTTTTTATGTAATGTAACAGATGATGAATCATCAAAATATATTTTTGATACGTTTTTTTCATTTCTTATTCCTTGTACGTTCTTTCCTATTATAACAGTTTTTAAAAACGATATTATATCATTATCATAAATTTCTTTTTCATACTCATATAGTTTTAATAGCGAAGTTTTTTTATCATCATAATCTAAAAACTTTTCTTGAGTAAAAACTGCTGTATCACCTTTTTTATCATCTTTTATAACTATTTTATGAAAATTACTACAACAAAGGTCTCTTATATTATTTATTTTATTCAAATAACCATACCTCCTTAAATAAAAAAACTTCTAAAATATAGGGGTGAATATAACATCCACGGTTCCACCCTACTTATTCTAGAAGAATCACTCTATTTTATATTGCTGATAGGATTCCATCCCCGTCATCACATTTCAAACTTAAATAACAAATATATTATACCATACTTTTTACATATTGTTATATCTTTTCTATATTTTTTAAAAACTCTTTACTTTTTAAATAAAGCCCTGAGTATCTATCATAATACTCATCTATAAAACTATTAATCTCTTTTTTTACTATATCTGATATATCTAATTTGCTAATCTTTGATATATCAACAAATTTTAACATTCTAATTATTTTTATTGTTTTAAGTGAAACTATGTAATCATCTGTTATATGTTTTTTACAAACAAATCCACCTTTATAAGAAGATAATGTAACTACGTTTTTATCACCACAAACAACACATCCATCAAGTCTTGGTTCAATACCTAAATAATACAAATACTTAAGCTCAAGTATGTTTGTTATAACGCTAGGTGAAAAACCTTCTTCAATCTTTAAAATAGAGCTTATATAAATATCATATATATCATCACTATAATTATTTTTTAAAACCTGGTTTGTAAGATCAGATATAAAATTTACATAAGATATTTTTTCTATGTCTTTTTTTATGTTTTTAAAAGGATTTATTATATCTGCAGAAACTAGTGTACTTAGTTTATTTTCTTTATACAAAACATTAAAATTAGCATAACAAAACCTTTCACTTACACTTCTTAACTCACTTTTTAATCTCCTGCAACCTTTAGATATAACAGATATAACCTTTTTTTCCTTGGTTAATATAGTAAGTATCTTACTAGTTTCTTTATACGCTTTATCTGTTAAAACAACACCTTCTAATTTAATTACTTCCACACCTAAATTCACTTCTTTTCTACTTCAGATTTATATAACAAATAATACTTAATATCACCCGTTAATTCAAATAAACGCCATAATAATTTTTTATCCAATTAAATCATCTCCAGTATTATATTGAGATTAATTATTATATTTTATTCATCTATATCATAAAAACCAAGTTCTTTTAAATATTTTTCTTTATTTCTCCAATTATCAACTGTTTTTACAAACAATTTAAGATACACTTTTTTACCTATCATATCTTCAATATCACGTCTTGCCTTGCTACCTATTTCTTTTAACATAGACCCATTTTTACCTATTATAATTCTTTTTAAAGAATCTCTTTCAACTATTATAACAACTTGTATAATAGCTTTATCTTTTTCATCTATATACTCTTCTACAGCACAAGTAACAGCATGTGGAACTTCCTCTTTTGTTAACCTTAAAACCTTTTCTCTAACAAGTTCTGCTGTTCTAAACTCTAATGATCTATCTGTTAAATCTTCTATTGGAAAATACTGAATTTCATCAGGTAAATAATTTTTTAACGTTTTAATTAATTCTTCTACGTTCTTTTCTTTTAATGCTGATAAAGGTATTATTTCTTTAAAATCATATAAGTCTTTATAATCCATTATTAACTTAATAAGCTTTTCATTATTTATTCTATCAACCTTATTCAATATCAAAAAAGTTGGTTTATTAGCTTCTTTAATCTTGTTTAAAACAAAATTATCTCCCTTTCCAAAAGGCATTGTAACATCTACTAAAAATAGTATAACATCAACATCATCTATTGAGTAGTAAGCATCTTCATTTAATCTTTGACCAAGTTTATGTAATGGCTTATGTATACCAGGTGTATCAACAAATACTATTTGAGAATCATCATC
>JALEND010000077.1 GCA_022768045.1 Mycoplasmatota bacterium
TACATAT
The DNA here is from genome assembly GCA_022768045.1 of Mycoplasmatota bacterium. Lineage (GTDB taxonomy): Bacteria > Bacillota_I > Bacilli_A > RF39 > UBA660 > Aphodocola. The sequence goes on from JALEND010000077.1 coordinate 8, forward strand.
ACTATCAAAAAAACTTTTTGTTTTTTTAGAATCGTTATTAAATAATTGATAGTAATTATTATGAACAAAAAGTATTCTATTACAAGATGCTGTTCTTGCTATGAATCCACATGGCATAGAATATGTTGCATAACATATACTAGCATCATATTTTTTATAATTATGTAATATCCATATAATTTTTTTTAGTAAATTATTTATTTTTCTTACTAATATATTTTTATTTTTTGATACTTTATATTCTAATACTTTTATTTCTTTTGGTACATCTTTTAAAAATACACCCATCTTTTCTTCTAATACCAACGTAACATCATATTTATCTAAATTCATGTTTTTAAGTAAATTAATAAGAGATGTTTCTATTCCACCAAAATCTAGATTATATGACGAGATAAGTATTTTCTTTTTCATACATTTATCACCTAATTTAATTATACTACATTTTTTATTAACTAACAAAAAAAGTAATTCATTTTTTGAATTACTTTATATAACAATAGCTATCATATTATTAGAACCTTTATTAACAACCTTAGTTAATGTTGTTTGAAGTTTATGTCTTATATTATCTGGCATAAGAGATAATTTTCCCCTTATTCCTTCTTGAACTATGTTATCTAAACTTCTACCAAACATTTCACTTTTCCATACACTAGCTGGATCTGTTTCATAATCCTTCATCAAGTTATCAATTAATTCTTTACTTTGGGATTCTGATCCTATAATAGGTTCAAAACTTGACTCAACATCTACTCTTATCATGTGTATAGAAGGAGCTACTGCCTTTAATTTAACACCATATCTTGTACCTTGTTTAACTATTTCTGGAGTATCTAACTTCATATCATTAATAGTTGGAAAAGACGTTCCATAACCAGTTTGTTTAACCATCTTTAAAGCCTCTTTAAACTGATCATACTCTTCTTTTGTTTCATTAAACTCTTCAAATAATGAAATTAATTTAGCCTTTGAATTTATCTTATCCCCTATTATCTCATTTAATACTTCATTATATAATCCATCAGGTGCTTCTAAGTTTATAGTTACTTCTCCAGTTGCAGTATCAACATTTGATAAATATGCTTTTTCTATGTACTCTGATCCTCTAAAGTGTTCTATTATTGTATCAACATCTCTTACTTTATCAACATCAACAACACTTTCTTTTATCTTAGTAACATATTCTTTTTTCAAGAAATGTTTATGTGATAAACAAGCAATCCAATCTGGTATATTTACATTAACACTTAGTACAGGAAATTCAAATAAAGCTTCTTTTAATATATCATATATTTCTTTTTCATTTAGCATCTCTACACTAATTGGCATAACAGGCACTTCATATTTTTTTCTTAACTCATCTGCCAACTTTTCAGTGTCTAAAAGAGTTGGATGAGCAGAATTTAATATAACAATAAAAGGTTTACCTATTTCTTTTAACTCAGATATTACTTTTTCTTCTGCTTCTACATAATCTTTTCTTTTTAGCTCACCAATACTTCCATCTGTTGTTACAACAATACCTATAGTAGAATGATCTCTAATTACCTTTTCAGTACCAATTTCTGCAGCTTCAACAAACGGTATTTCTTCATCATACCAAGGAGTTCTAACCATTCTTGGACCATTTTCATCTTCATAACCCTTAGCAGCATCTATAACATATCCAACACAATCAATAAGCCTTATATTTGCTGTAAAATCCTCAATTGATATTGTAGCAGCATTAGAAGGGACAAACTTAGGTTCAATAGTCATTATTGTTTTTCCTTGAGCAGTTTGAGGTACTTCATCTAAACATCTTTTTTTCTCATACTCGTCTTCTATATTAGGAACAATTAAGTTTTCAACACACTTTTTAATAAAAGTAGACTTACCAGTTCTAACAGCACCTACAACACCTAAATAAATATCACCACCAGTTCTAGCTGATATATCTTTAATAATTTTTTCTTTTTCCATATAATCCCTACTTTCTTAACTTTCATTAAATACTATGTAAAAAATAGGTAAATATGAAAAAAAGATGTATTTATAACATCTTCTTATAATTTTGTTTTAACTTTTCCATATATTTAATTATTTTATCATCATCTTTATATTTATACATATCTATTTCAAGTTCTTTTTTATTTTTACGTCTTACATTACCATTATCATTTACATACTCAATATTTAATTGTTTATATTTATCTAAGTAACTTGGATTATTAGCTATTACATAATCAAACACATCATTAGCAGAACGATATTCTTTTTTATTATTTACTCTTATTACTCTTTCTAATTTATCTTCATTTTTATTATTTGCATTTCTTATGATTTCAAAATATTTATCTAAGTGTTTATAACCTAATAATCTTAAAAATAATTCTGATGCCTCAAAACCAGCGTTATTAGCATCTATTTCAAAACTTAAATTATAGTAATTATCATCATAATAATTAGTTGTATTAAAACATTTCATTTCTTCTTCTATTATAATTTTATCTTTTATCATAAGCATTAAATCTTCACTAAAAAGCCCCATTTTAATTGCAATTTCTTGTTTTGCACGTTCTATTTTATGATAATAAGTATTTAAGTTAGATTTAAAACCTTCATATAATTCTTTTATTATATAAGTATCTATGTATATATGATCTGCAGTTGTTAAATAACTACTCCCATTTAAATGTTTTATTGTAACTATAGGATTATAATTTTCTATTTTATTATTTGCAAAATCTTTCATAATTTTTTCAGTTTTTTTAACCATAACATATTCAAATGTACCATAAGAAATAACTTTATTACCATGTAAAACATTTTTTAATATTAAATCTTCATCCAAGTATTTATCATCTATCATATTATACTTAAGTAAATAATATAAAAACCTATCTTCTTCCCTACTTAATTTAATATTACTTTGTAGCTTTTCTCTTATTTTATTATAAAACATTTCATTAGTATAATTATCTGGTAATAATTTTTTCATATTCTTTAATTCTTTATACTCTATACTTAAGTCATCCTCTAGTTCATTAAATGAGGAATCCATCACATTATTCATGTATCTCACCAATATAATTATATCACATAAAACAAATAAAAGTTATCTCTTTTTTTAGAGATAACTTTAATAAACTACTTATTTTGAAGTGGAAGTATAACAAGTGGAAGTATTATTAAGCAAAAAGGAATAGATAAAAGCATTATTATAGCCATTATAATATATGATATCTGATTCATTTCAACCATACTACTATCTAAAGTAAAATTTAAAAATACGTAGAAACTATATATAATAACTAAGAATATAAAACCTATAAGAAAATTTTGACCAAAATCACTATTTTTTTTAATTATTTTAGATCCACAATTTGAACAAAAAAAATCATCATTTGATACATTATAACCACATTTAGTACATTTCATTATATCACCTATTTAATCCTTTTAGATAAATAGTCATCAGAAAACACATTATTATTCAAATTATAATGTCTAGGCTCTTCTTTGACAATTATTGACGGTTTTAAATTTTCTTCTTCCACTCCCGATGAAATAGTACACTTTTCTAAATTATTTTCACTTAAGGCATACCCATCTACTATGATTGGATATTTTTTTACAAATTCTGGTAAGAAAGGATTAATTTCACTATCTAAACTTAATCTATTATTTTTAATACTAATATTAACAAAATAAGGTTTAAAAGTCTCATTTAAAAGTAAAATTCTTTTAGAATCCTTTTTTATATTTTCTAAAGCTACTTTTTTTGATCCTCTTTTACTTCTTAATTGTAAAGCTAAATCAATCTTTAGTTTATCACTTAAATCAATTATTTTTCTTTCATTGTCTGATAAATAAAAAGATTTTCTAATCAAACTTAAATCTAATTCTTCATTTTTGTTATCCATTATTCCAACTCCTATTATCATACTAATATTAGTTTATCATTAATCAATCATATTTTCAATATTATTAGGAACTTTATCATTAACTATAGCACTTATTATTTTATTAGATTGTTCTTCTGATACGTTTTTACCAGTCATTTTAGATAAGTCATCTATTATACTTTTTAATGTATCTTTATCTTTTAAGTTTCCATCTTTTAATCTAGATGCAAGAGATACTATTGTATCTTTATTTATATTTGTTTTTTTCTCAATCTTATTAAAAAAGCTATCACTAAAGCCCATATAAAATCAACTCCTACAATAATATATGCAATTAATCAACCATTGATTTAAATAAATATAAAAGACGAAGAATTTATTTTATTCATCGTCTTTATTTTTAGAATGACCTTGTTTTTTTATTAGTAAAGCCCAATATAATATACTATTTTTATATATATCACTTAAAACCTCTTTTTCTGATAAGAAAAGATCTGTATATATAAATAGTTTTTGTTTCCAACTATATAAGTATTTTAAAATGTAAATATCATTAATTCTATATCTATAACCCTTCTTTTTTAATGGATCACATATATGTAATTTACATGCTAAATTCTTTGTAGAACACCTATGATTTTTTAAGTATTTGCATGTTTTATTATTATCATTTCTTCTACAACAACCATCACAATTTCCATTATGTATTCTATCATGAAAACATATATTATTCTTAAATTCACATATGTTCTTTCCATAAAAATCACCATCTAATAACTCACAGGCCTTATCATAAACAAACTTTAATCTTTCTTTTCTTTTTTTTATGTTAAGAGCTTCTGTTAATAATGAAATTTGTTTTACCTCTTTATCATCAGAGTCTATTTCTTTATCATATAATTTTTTCTTATATTCAAACTTAAAATTATTATTTCTAATTTTATATCTAATTAGTCTTGGAATTTTATACTTTCCATCTTCCATTTTAAATACTATTTGCATAACTACTCATTCCTGTTTTTAAATTGAAATTCTATTGGAGCTCCCTCTAAATCAAAACTCTCTCTTATTTTATTTTCCAAATATCTTTCATATGAGAAGTGAACTAATCCTTTATTATTTACATGAAATGTAATTTTTTGAGGTGCCACACCACTTTGTGCTACAAAAAATATTTTAAGTCTTCTACCCTTATAAGATGGTGGTGCTTGATATAACACAGCATCTCTTATAACATCATTTAATAAACTTGTTTTTATTTGTCTATTAGCATTATTATAAACTTTTATAATATTAGGCATTAAAGTATGTAATCTCTTCTTAGTCTTAGCTGATAAAAACACAATAGGAGCATAACTTAAAAACTGAAATTCTGCTCTTACCTTTTTAGTAAACTCTTTTATAGCTTCGTCCTTATTATCTATTGTATCCCATTTATTAACAACTAATACTACTGCTTTTCCTTCTTCTACAGCATAACTTGCAATATGTTTATCATGCTCTATTATGCCCTCTTCTGCATTTATTACAATTAAACAAACATCAGATCTATTAATAGCCTTCATACTTCTTAAAAGAGAATATCTTTCAACTTGTTCATATATTCTACCTTTTTTTCTCATACCAGCTGTATCTATTACAACAAACTTTTCTTTTTCATAAGTAAAAATAGTATCAACACTATCACGAGTCGTTCCAGCTACATCACTTACAATTGCTCTATCTTCATTTAAAATAGCATTAACTAGACTTGATTTACCTACATTAGGCCTTCCTATAACACAAAACTTAACTATATCAGGAGAATATTCTTCACTAGTATCTTCTTTAAAATCTCTTGTTGCTTCTTCTAATAATTCATCAATTCCTATGTTATGAGAACCTGATATTGGTATATAATAATCAAATCCTAACTCATAAAAATCATAAATATTATCTTTAGCCTTATTATTATCTATCTTATTTATGGCAACTATAACCTTTTTATTTGACTTTCTTAAAATGTCTCTTACAGCTAAATCATTAGCTGTCATACCTTCTTTTCCATCAACAATAAATATAACTACATCAGCCTCATCAATAGCAAGTTCAGCCTGCATTTTTATCTCTTTATTAAACTTTTCTTCACCAAGATCTATACCACCAGTATCAATAACATTAAATTTATGTTCAAAATACTTTGCTACTCCATATATTCTATCCCTTGTAACACCTGGTGTATCTTCTATAATAGCTTGTTTTTTACCAACTAATCTATTAAATATTGTAGATTTACCTACGTTTGGTCTTCCAACAAGCGCAATAGTTTGAAGTTTCATATAAATCACCTCTTTTTCGATTATAAATTATATCATAAAAAAAGAAGTTTATAAAGTATTATCTTTATAAACCTCACTTTCTATTTTAGCTTGTATTTCCTTTTTACCTAACTTAGTTTTAGATGAGAATAACACAAGTTCATCACCTAATGCTAAATCTAAGTTATCAGTAATTTGTTTAACATATTTCTTTCTTTGAGAAGAACCTATTTTATCTACCTTAGTTGCAACTAAAGTCACCTTAACCTCATGAAATTTTAAGAAGTTATACATAAGCAAATCATCTTCAGTAGGTTTATGTCTAAAATCAATTAACATAAATACTTCTTTTAATTCTTTTCTCTCAGATAAATATTCTTCTATCATCATACCAAATTTCTTTTGATCTTGTTTTCCAGTAGATGTATACCCATATCCTGGAACATCAACTAAGTAAAAATCCTTATTAACAAAATAAAAGTTTATTGTTTGAGTTTTACCTGGTTTACTAGATATTCTAGCAATATTTCTTCTTTCTACAATTGAATTAATAAAACTTGATTTACCTACATTACTTCTTCCAATAAGTAAAAACTCTGGTTTATTATCAGTTGGATACTGACTTCTTCTAACTGTTATAAGTGGTTCTTCCACTTCATTTATTTTCATTTTTAAATCACCTACGTACTATAATTATAACAAATTAGAGCTAAAACTCCAAATTTGTGATTGTTATTATAACAAAGTTATATATAAAATGCAAACACAAGCTACTTTTTTAATTTTTTTACTCTTTTTTTACTTGTTGTTTTATTATCTTCTTTTATATTTATAACACTATCTTTTTCTTCTATAAAAACCTCATTATTTTTAACTTTATTAAATTCTTCTTTTCTTATTAATACTTGAAATAAAGTTCTAATTATAAACTCGTTTAAGATGGCCTTCTTATTTTTTTCTAAACTTTCATAATATTTATTATCAACAATAACAATGAAATTATTTTCATTTATCTTAACAATTATTTTATTATAGTTATTTTCACTAGATAAATCCTTAGTAATTATTTTTCCTCCATAAAATACTAAGACATCATTCCAATCAAAAGTATTAATATTACCAATTTTTTTATTTGTTTCTTCTTCATATTTACTAGTTATCTGATGTAAAAATTCTTCTAAATTAAGCATCTTTCTTGCTGATAAATTTCTCATTTTAAAGCTCCTTATTTAAAACTGATATATTTGCTACTTTAATAGCATCTTCTATTGTTTTGCAAGAACATATAAAAAGGTTTTTATGACAAAATGTAATTGTATTAACACCACTTATCTTTTGTAACTCTTCATTTTCTTTACCTGCCCATTTTTTTGGAAATGGCTTTTTTATTTCAAAACTTCCATTAGCAACTGGTGTTGCAACAACGTTATATCCGCCTCTTTTAGATGGGAATACAGCATATAATATGTCTTTTGCTTTAGGATTACTAGATTGTAAAACAATATCTTTCCATGGCATGTAATTATCAAGTATTAATATATTATTTTTACTTTCCTCTATTTTTTCTTCTACTATACCTCTTGCTTGTTCTTTTGCTAACATATTTTTAATCATATTATTAAAAATGGTATTTAAAAATGAAAGTGCTTTAAGAAAGTTTTTATTCTCCATATTTTCTTCATTCCAAGACGGATTAAAACTTCCTATTAAATTAGGTATTGTTTGAAGTTTAATTTCAGGTTCGTTTTTTAAAGACTGACCATTATCATCTCTATCTATATCCATAATAAGATTTTTATCAATAAGATCAAAAAAATTCTTAGAGTCTTCTACTTTTAGCTTATTAATTATATCCATTCCAAAAGTCTTCCATATAAGACCAGCTGATGCATATTTTATACCATTATTTCTTGTTAAATCAAAATCAATTGCATGATGATCAAACTTACCAAAACCTACATCATAAACAAAAGCTTTTTCATTTGTAACTTTATTTGTTCTATATATATTCATATTTCCAAACTTATTTAACAAAATAACACTTGCCATTATTTCATCAGCATGAAATGTACCACTATGAGTTATAAAATTTGCATCTTCTTCTTTATCAACTATTTTTATTTTAACATCACAATCATGTATGTTCTTAAGTGTAATTTCATTCATTTATATCACCTATTTTTCTGTATTATTATAGTAATTTAATTCTGACAATTTAGCTGAAACATCTTCTAAATCATCTACGTCTACTTCCTCATTTAATATTTCTTCTATTTCAAATATTAAACTACTAAGTGAATTATATTTTTTATAATTAATATTATATCTATTTAACACTTCTATTTGATTATCACTTAAATAGATTCCATTACCTCTCATTTTTATCATACTCTTATCATTATAAACATCTTTTGTTAATTCATTTATATCTAACTCTTTATTATTTATTTTCATTTAGCTGCCTCTTTACATATTTATTTCTTATAAACATCTTTATATTATCTAAGTTATAGAAGAATATATAGATTAAATATGCACCTAAAGTCATTGCAAGAACAAATACTAATAAGTTAGTAAACCAACCAAATTTAATTGAAATGTCTTGAAATACAACTATTGGACTTGTTACTGGACCTAAATAAAATGCATTTAATTTTCCATCACTAATATTACTTAATGATATATTAAGTAATAGTGCTATCGAACATAATATTACATAAACCTTAGTCGATGTAATAAAGTCCTTCTTTTGTTTTAAACATCTACCTGACATAGCTATATATATTCCTAAAAACATTAAAATTAAGTGCCATAAAAAACCATGAATAGTCATAAATAAATATGGTCTACAAAGTGAAGATGGTTCAAAAAACGTAATAAATGCACCAAGTAAATTATAAGATGCCATAAAATTATACATACCTTCTTCTACTTTTTTATTTTTAATAAATACAATTATTAAACAAATATACATTGGAATATCACATAATTGAAAAGGAAATGTACTCCAATCATAATGACCATTATTAACAATATAAAAATAAAATAATTCTTTATATATCTCTATTACTAATAAAAATATACCTGTTAAAAAAAGCAGTTTTTTATTTTGTTTATCATTAATGTTTTTTAACTTATTTGCTAGATAAAAAGATATTATTAAGCCTAATATAAAAAATGATAAATGAAATAAACCATATGGCTTAGGTGGAACCATTTTTATTGCCGTAGATTTTAAAAAATAAGACATACTACCAAACTCCTAACTCTAATTAAATAATAACATATTTTTAATAACAAAAAAAGGCTATATTACTCGCCTTTTTTATATTCATAACAAAGTTCATCTAACTTATCAATTATTTCATCAGCCTCTAAAAAACTTTGCAATTTAGCTCCACATGCATAAACATGTCCACCACCATTATATTGCTCAAATAATTTATTTATTTTAACACCACGACTTCTTGCAGATGTTCTAATAACTCCATTTTTAATATCTTCTGTAAAAACAACCCAACAAATAAGTCCGTTTATAAAATTATAATTATTCATAATTCCACCTATACTTGCAGAATCTATATTATATTTTTTTAAATCATCATTAGTTATTTTAACATATCCAAGTCCGTTTTTAGTAAGTTTCATATTTAATGATATCATACCTTCTAATCGTATCTCATTAATATTTCTAGCATATATTCTTTCATATAATTCATTTGGTTTTATATGCTCTTTTTTTATTAAATTTAAAACTGTTTCATATGTATCAGATTTATTAGAACCAAATAAGAATCTATTAGTATCTGTAATAATACCCATAAATAAGTTTTCTGCTGCATGCTTTGGCATTTTTAAATTACATTTATAACATAATTTAGCGACCAACTCACAAGTACTAGAAGCATCTATATCAATTATCTCATAATCAGAAAATTTATCTATTTCAGGATGATGATCAATTTTTACAATGTCACTAAACTTAGAATAATCCGCACCATCTATTCTCTTAAAATCTGGAACATCAAGTGCAATTAAAAGAGAGTCTTCATACATATCATCCGTTATTTTTTCATGATTACCAAAAAACTTAAATTTTGATATTGAAGTACCAACTACCATAACTTTTTTATCACTAAAATTATTATCAATTATCTCTTTTAAAGCAAACGTAGAACCTAATGCATCAGGATCTCCACCTATATGTCTTGCAATTACTATTTTATTGTATTTCTTTATTAGATTTAAGATTTTTTCTTCCATTATCCATTCCTACTATAATAATTCCATAGTATCTCTTGCAATCATAAGCTCTTCATCTGTAGGTATAACCCAGCACTCAACTTTAGAATCCTTTGTAGAAATTAATCTTTCTTTTCCTCTTACGTTGTTAGCTTCTTCATCTAAGTATATACCAAGTGAACCTAATTCATTTAATACATCACGTCTAGTATCAATTGCATTTTCACCAATACCAGCTGTAAATATTATTGCATCGCAACCATTCATTTCAACATAGTATTTAGCTATATAATCAACTATTCTTCTAACATACATCTTTTGTGCTAAAATACAATTTTCATCACCAGAAGCTATACCATCTTCTATATCTCTTGAATCACTTGACTTTTGACTTATTGCTAAAAGACCACTTTCTTTGTTTATAGCTGTATCAATTTCCTTAGCAGTCATACCAGTTTTTTCCATTACATAAGGAATAATACTTGCATCTATATCACCACATCTAGTTCCCATAATAAGCCCAGCATTTGGTGTAAGTCCCATACTAGTATTAATACATTTACCATTTACAACAGCACTAATAGATGCACCATTACCTATATGACAAGTAATTAACTTAGTATCAGTTCTACCTAGTATTTCATTCATTCTTTCTGATACAAACTTATGAGAAGTACCATGTGCTCCATATCTTCTTACTTTTAAATCAGTATACCATTTCATTGGAAGAGCATATAAGTAATTTTCCTTTTTCATAGTTTGATGAAATGCAGTATCAAATACAACTGTTTGAACAGCATTAGGAAATACATCTTTTGCAGCTTTAATACCAATTACTGCTGCTGGATTATGAAGTGGTGCAAGTGATGATAATTCCTCTATTTTAGATAACACATCATCATCTATTACCACTGATTTATCAAAGTAATCTCCACCTTGTACAACTCTGTGCCCAATACCTTCTATTTCATTTAAATCTTCTACTACATGGTTTTCTTCTAATTCTTTTACCAATGTTTCAAAAGCCTCTTCATGGTTATTTAATTCTACTTCTTTTTTTATTTTTTCACCATTAACTTTTATTGTGTAAAAGCTATTTCCAACACCTATTCTTTCCATAAGTCCAGAAATTAATACTTTTTCTTCTGGCATATTATATAACTGGAACTTTAAAGATGAAGAACCAGCATTTACAGATAAAATCTTCATAAAATCACACTCCTAAATATAATTATACAATAAAAATTAGTATTTTAAAACAAAAAAAGATAGCATTAATGCCATCTTATAATATTATCTATGAAATGATTCAGTTTTAACTTCATTAAAACTTACCATTTTTTCTTCACTAATTTCTTTATTTAAAACATTTCCAGCTGCTATTTTAATTTTTGTAGTTGGAACAAATATTTCACCACTTACTTCAGGTTTTGGTTTATAATTTGAAGGATCAATAGTTTCACTATCACCATATCTTTTAGCAAAATCTACAACCATGTCTTCTAGATTAAAATTACGTTCATTTTTATTTTTATTTTCATCAGTTTTAATAGTTGTAAATTTAAATTCTTTTGGATCTAATCCTAAATCTTTTAATACACTATACACAACAAAAACAATTGATGCTGCTTCTTTAACGTACTTAGGTGTAACGTTTACCTTTTTTATACTTTCATCTGGCTGAGAATATAGTAAAAATGGTTTTCTAGCTACTCTAAAAGTTCCTATTAAGTTATTTACTAACTTAGATACTCCTTCTATTCCGTTAGTGTTATAAACAACTTCAAAATCTTGTTTTATTCTTTCATAACTATTTAAAATAGATGGTTGATATTCATCATTATTATCATAATGTCCTGATTGTACTACACCATTTAAAATAGAATCACCTAGTTGATTAAAAATAGCATTTGATTCTTTCTTTAAAGCTTCATTTACTATAACATATAAATCTTCTGGTGCAGATCCAATAGCAAATTCATTAACTTCCCAGCGAGTTGGAATTTCATTTTTTATGTTATTTTTTCTTTTATCAATTTCCATAGCTAACCAGCTTTGATATTCTCTAGGATCTTTAATTAAGTATTTTGATGCAACATCTATTAATACTTTTTCTTCACTGTTTTCATCAAATACACCTTCTCCATAATACTCATTCATAATTATCACCTCTATTTTGATAATAATATAAAGTATTTTACTTTTCAACTTAATTATTTTGTGATTTACATTTTATTGATGTTTTTCTAATATTTTAAAAAGCCTTGAATATTATGATTCAAGACTTTGTATATTTATTTATATATAATTAATAATTAGTTTTGTGAGTTATATGAACCACCTAATTGAGCTTGACCCATTTTAACTAAACGTTTTGTGATTTCACCACCAACTCTACCATTAGCTTTAGAAGTTGTATCAGCACCTAATGTAACACCAAATTCATTAGCAATTTCGTATTTCATTTGTTCAATAGCTTGTTTAGCTCCTGGAACTACTAATTTGTTATTGTTTTTCATGTTTTCACCTCCTGTACACTTATAGATTGTGAAAACTTTTAAAAAAAATACAATTTTTTCATTGGAAATTTTTGTCAATTAAAATTTCAAACAAAAAAAGATATATTTCTATATCTTTATTTTAACACATTAATCTTACATTATTCTATGAACATCGTTTGTATCATTAGTTTGACCAAACATTATTCCATTACCAGCTGGTGCATTTTGAATAGTTTGTGCATCATCAACACCTGGAATATTGAAAAGATTTTTTCTCCATTCTTCAAATGCATCAGTTTTATTAAGTGCACTATGTGCCTTTTGCCTTTCTATATCGTTTGTTCTTTTAGTTTCTTCACAAAATCTATCTGCATCTTTATTTTTATTATCATAGTACTCATCTATTTCTGTATGAGATTTAAATTCTGAAGTACTTGTAGATGCAAGAGAACCGTTATATAAAGAATTTGTCATAGGACTTGTTTGTCTTGCAAATGAAGATGTACCTGGAGTTGGAACTGAAGGTTGTACAAATGAAGGTGCTACTGGAGGTTTTGGAATATCAGTTGGAGCATTTGGAACACTATTAACTCCTGGAACAGTAAATCCAGATAATACTGGTTTTTCTTCTTTTTTCTCTTCTACTGGAGCAGCTACTGTAGGAACTTCTACTTTAGGAGCTTCTTCTTTTGGTTCCTCTTTTTTAACTTCTTCTTTTACATCTTCCTTCTTTTCTTCTTTACTAAGAACAGGAATATTCTTATTTAAAACAGTAATATCATCTATTTTTATATCTTCAGAATTCTTTTTAGCTTCTAATATTTCCTTTTCACTCATAATAATCCTCCTACTATTTATCCTTACTCTTTGATACTAATTGACCTTCTTTTGCAATTTTTCTCATGGCATTCTTAACATTAGTCCACTCATCAGCCTCAGTTATATTTTCAAGCGAATAAACACCATCTTTATCATTTAATATAGCAACATAAAGTTTAATCATATCATTATCATCAACTTCATTGAAAGTATATACTATATAAGTTTTATCACTATCTTTTAATTTAAATAAAGATAAACGTTCAGCATCTTTATTAGTTCCAGCATCATATACAACAAAAAACTTTTCCTTTTCAACACTTTGAAGAGCAGACATACCACTTGCGAAATTTTGACCAACGTTAACTTTTTTTCCACTTCCAATACTATTTACAGTTACCATATAAACACCTCTTCTATTCTTATATATATTATTTTAGCATACTTAAATACGTTTTGCAACAAAATATTTACAATCAAATGCACAATTATTTTTAATATATGAATCTAAATTTTCTATGTTATTTATATCATTACATTTTTTACTATTACTATTATAAAATCCCTTTAATCTTAATTTACCGTAAGCCCAGTCACCTACTATAAAATCAAAATCTTTAAAATAATCAGTACATAAACTTATAAATTCATCTTTATTATAACCATTTTTATAATCTTTAATTATTTCATAGTCATTTGAGTTAACATTAATTTTTTCCATATTATTCACCTTATTAATTTTAACACAATAATTAGTCAATTGGCAAATTATATGAACTTTTTGTGTCAACTAATAGGCCTGTATTTACACCTTTAACAACTTTTAAGACAATCGGTATCTCAGAAGATATATTAACATCCTTAGATTGCATTGGAACAATTGCACTTTGAGTTACTGAAACTATAACATATACTTCAATTAATGCACTATTAACGCCATATTCCTTAACCTTAGTCTTAAGATCAAGACTAACACTTCCCTTATACTTAACTTTTATAGGAACCTTTGGTCCAACACTATAAAATAAATTATTATTTAAAGCAGCTGATAACGGAATATGATAAACCATCTTATTATTTTTTTCTTCTTCTTCTTTTAATTTATCCCTAACTTCTTGGGCAACTATTATTAAAACTTCATTTAAAACAGGAATATTAAAATCTATACTCTCTATTTGACCATCGTCTTGCTTTACTATGGTATATACATCTTTTCTATTTAAAACATCATTTATTTTATTTAAACCAGTATTTCTTAAAACTTCAATAGCAGACTTTTTGGCTTCTACATTAGCTTCCTTAATTAGTATTGGCATAACTTTTACATTTAATATAAATAAAAAAATATTTGATAGTATAAATACTATTAAAAGAGAAAAAAGTATTTTTTTAATTTTTAGCTTAGTCATATAATCACATAATAATATATGAAAAAAAACATAAAATTATTTATAAAAAAAATCACGAAAAAGTTATCGTAATCTTTTATTTTTTCATTTGTTTAAATCATTACTTAATTATAAAATTAACTGCTATTAAGTAACCTGCAACACCTAAAATAATTAATATTAATATTATTATAAATATTTTTTTACCCTTAGAAGAACTATTTAATGTTCTACTTAATCCAGTAAAGTCTTCAAAATCATTTTTTGTAAACATATTTGAATCTGTGTAGAATGTTTTATCTACCTTACTAGGTTTTGAAGGAACTTCTTTCACCTTCTCAATCTTAAGAGAATTTTCTATATCTGTGCTAATTGGATTAGTAACAATGGTATTTTCATCACCCTTTAAATTTAACATATCAAGTTCATCACCTGTATCTTCTTTTTTATCAATAACCATTGTATTAATTAACTCTTCTAACTCTTTTTCCTCTTTTTTTAAACTATTATATCTTTCTTCATATTTTGAATTTCTCTTAGCATAATCCATGTATTTTTGCTTTTCTTTTGCTTCTTCTATAAATGTTCTCTTATTTTTAGCCTCACTTATAATTTCATTTATATCATATACCTTATTCTTTCTATTAAGAGCTTTTGGTTTAACATCATCTATATCCTTAGTTGAATAACTTCTCATAGTTCTATACTGTCTTGTATCATAATTATCATCTAATATATCTTTTAATTTATTTAAATTTATCTCTTTTGCAGAATCTATTATTTCCATGTTTTTATACGTAGTATCTCTATACATTTCATCATATACGTCTTCATACAACTTAGTGTTTTTGCTTGATCTTTCTAGTTTTTTCTTTTCTGGGGCTTCATATCTACTCATTCTTGACTTCATCAAAAACACCTCCTATACTATTACTAACATAATATCATACTTTACATTTTTTTTAAAGCATTATTGATTTTTTTATCTTTAATTAATATAATATTTTATACGGAGGTTTTTATGAAATTTAAAGTAAATAAAGA